>CANHUD010000019.1 GCA_947463665.1 Sphingobacteriales bacterium | reverse complement strand
TTTCCGGACGGGTGTCAATATACACAAGTTTGTATTTACGGCCAATCTGGTACCTTCCGGTACGTAGTTTATTCATGACGAATCCGGTGGCCGCAAGCGCTCCTGCCGTTGCTACCGTAGACCAGAGTACCGGTTCTTTCAGATAGGCGGCATTCACTACATGCAACAGTCCATAAGCGGTGCCTCCAACCATGAAAATTGTTCCATTTCGAACCAGTTCAAAAGATCGCCTCGGTTTTCGTATCCAGGCAATCTCACTGGGATGAAACTTCAGGAAATAAGTGCTCACGGTATCCTGTACCTGAGTACCCCACATGGTGGCCGTTCTGCGGATATCGTACTGCCGGATATAAAGACTGTCATTCATCACCCGGTGTATGGTTCCCTCCACCATCAATCCGGCCTTGTCGCCAAAGGCGATTGGAATGCCCTGAAAAAAAGACCGTACGGTTCTTCCATTCCGGTTTCGCAAAACCATCATATCCAGTGAGGTTTGACCCAAAACATCCTGCATAAGGAATAGCATCACTATCCAGACGATCCCTTTTATCATAAACACCTTTTTAACTATGTGTCAGTTCGTTCGCTCCGTAAATCAATAAGGCACCGAAGACCACCAGAATAATTCCGGAAATCTTATTCACTATACGTATATGAGCCGGCGTCAGACTGTTTCGAATCCTGCCTGCCATGAGCACTTTAGCAACATCGGCCAAAATATTGACAAGAATACAGACAGAAAAAATGATCATCCGCTCTCCAAACCCATGAAGAGCCGCTAAAGCAGTGGCATTCATCAGCCAGAACATCAGCACACTGGGATTGAGGGTATTGATCAGAAAACCCGAGAGGGCAATTTTAGAAAAATCACGGGTGGTGAAGGTCATAGCTTCTTCTGAAACAGCAGCTGTTACGTGTACTTTTTTAAGGAAGATATAGTACAGTCCCATACCTGCCAGAAATATGCCGCCGGCAGTTGCAATAAGTTCTTTGAAACTCAGCAGTTCACGAACCAGTTCTGAAAAAAAATTACTCAGCACCACTAACAGCACATCGCTCAGCCATACACCCGTAACAAAACTGAAACCGCCTCTGTGTCCATTGTTCAGGCTCTGTTTCACTATCGTGAAGATTACAGGTCCAACGGATAAGGCCAGTATCAGTCCAAGTCCAAGGCCCTTTATAATTGCGTCTGTCAATACTTATTGCTTTTTACGGGATGCCTTTATGATGCATTACCACCAGTGAATGCCTGCCAGTCGCTCAGCATTTTACCCTTGATGACTCTTGGGAATTTGTGCTGACCACCTACTTTACCCTTAGATGCCATGAAATCCAGAAAGGTCTTTTCGGGAAAAACATCTACGATCACTTCTTTAAGAGCACTTTTTCGCTCCACAGCATAATCATCATTCAACGCACACAATTTTTCATCAATTTTCCTGGCCACCTCCGCTTTGTCAACCAGGTCATCACATCCGAGATACCAGTGGTGCGCAAAGAAATTTCCAAACGGAATTCCCGCAACCGTGAATTCAGGAACAACGATGTTTAGCTCTTCGGCAACGAGCTGGAGGGCTTTGTTCATATTGTCAACGCTCAAATGCTCTCCAACCAGACTGAGAAAATGCTTCGTTCTACCCGTTATGATGATCTCGCAACGTTCTTTATTCACAAACCGAATGGTATCACCGATCAGATATCTCCAGGCTCCTGCCGTGGTACTCATAAGAATGGCATAATCCCTTCCTTCTTCCACTTCATGGATCATCAGGGCCTCCGGTTTTTCCGCCAGATTTCCCTCCGCATCGAAATTCCGTTCATCAAATGGAACGAATTCTAAAAAAAGATGCTCATTGATGACTAGCTTCATGCCCTCTGCATACTGTCGGTCCTGATAGGCGATAAATCCCTCTGATGCCAGATACGTCTCTACATACGCCAGCGGTCTTGCCAATAACTTCTCGAACCCTTTTTTGTAGGGCTCAAATGCCACTCCTCCATGAGCGAATACGTGCAGATTGGGCCAAATCTCATGGATATTGTTCAGCTTGTACCGCTCAATGATCATCTCCATGCACATCTGGATCCAGGCAGGAACCCCTACCACAAAGCCTATGTCCCAGTTGGGTGCCTCTTGTACGATCTGTTCCAGTTTACTGTTCCAGTCTTTCTCCCGGGCAATTTTCTTTCCCGGCTTGTAAAACGGAGAAAACCAAAAAGGTGCCTTTTTAGCCGTTATTCCACTCAGATCTCCTGCATAATAACCCGGACCTTTCTGTAAATCTGTACTTCCGCCAAGCATGAGGAATCCCTTGCCAACAGAGGCCCAGGGAATATCTTCATAGTTCCGGAGACTCAGCAGCTGCTTGATCATAATGATCCGGTTTCCCCTCATCAGATCCTGGGTAATGGGAATATGCTTGCTCGCTGATTCTGATGTACCGGAACTCAGCGCGAAATATTTGATCTTACCGGGCCAGCAAACATCCGGCGTACCTTCCAGCGTCCTGTTCCACCAGTCGCGGTGAATTTTATTATAGTCATACGTTGGAACAAGCTGTTGAAACATCTTCCCGGGATGCCTGCTCTCCAGAATGTCTGAAAACCTGAACGCCTGACCAAACTCTGTATACCGGGCCCTTTTCAGCAGCTTCTTCAACACACGCATCTGCTGCCGCTTCGGAGAATTGACCGGCAATCGAAGCGCTTTGGCAATGGTGGCCGGTATGGTGAATTCAAATAACGACATTACCTGCAAGTTAGGGTATTCATTTATTTAGATATAAATTAGCTATAGCTCAGGTAACGAATGCCTTTCATTACCAGCCTCATATCTCTTCCGAACCTGTATTCCCTGGCATACAACCTATCCATCTCTGTGAGCCGCTCCTCTCGCAGCAACCCGCTGTCTACTGGTAATCCATCTGTACCCAGTACACCGGGTACTAGTTTCGGCAACGCGGGATCCGGCCGTATATAACCAATCCATGTTTTTTTTCCCATCCAAACACTCAGATAGTTTCGGCAAAATATTGCCGGATTCTTAATAAAAAACAGTAGAATAGGGAGTGTGAAGAGTAAAAGAAGACAGATGCTTCTATCTGCCAGCCGTTTCATTCGCCTGTTTTCAGCCTTTCCAAGTGAAAAATGAGATTCTCCCGAATATGCCATACCACTGGTTTCACTGGAATCGCTTCCTATAATGGATGCAGAGCCGGGAGCATGATAGCGTATCCGTAAATCCTTTGGCAACTCTTCTGTGAGCTGTATGATTTCGTTATAAGAAAGCTCACTTTTACATAAGATCAGGTCACTTTGCTGTATACCAAACATGAAAGCCGGCAATTCTTTTGCCTTTTGTACTTTTCTTATTTTTTCAGGAGGGATGCAAATGATCCGTTCCTCAGAAAAGTCGGGAGCAGTGGGTAGTAACCATTCCCGAATGCTGTCCTGATCGTCCGGTGTTCCAACGATGGCAATAGAATTTTTTTCTGCCTCTTCAATGATTCCCCTTTTCCTCCACCAGTGCCTAGAAACCGCCAGTGCCAAATAGCTGAAAAAAGAACCCAGTATCAGCATGCCGCGGGAAAAACGCACCGATTCCGGCAGCAGGGCATAAATGAAAAACAGGATCAGACTTCCCAAAAGTATAGACTTCCATTCCCGCTGTTGTTGCTGGCGCCGGTCATGCAGGCCGGCAAAGCGCACGATCACCAGGTGTATGGCAGTGGCCACTCCAAAGGCTATGGTCAGCAAATATGGGTTGTACATTACTTCCGGCCTTACCAGCTGCTGCCAGAGAAGGGAAGAAAATGCATATGCACTGAAAATCAGAACAGCATCCAGAATTCCTATCCCGTTTCGGAACGCAAAGCCTGCCATCATAGCAAGAAAAGCCCTTATCCAAATGGATACATTCAAAAAAAATCTGAAAAGAATGGCATGTATACCAGAATAGTGCTTATCCACAAAAATGATCATGGCACGATAAAAAATACGCACGTAATTCAAAGATCCCCGTTTCGTACTCTCTCCCTTGAAATGGATGATCGTGGTATCCGCAAGATAAAAATTCCTGTACCCCGCCTGCTGAATCCGGTAACTCAGGTCGATGTCTTCCCCATACATGAAAAACTGTTCGTCAAAACCTCCGGTTTTGTCGAGCACCTCTTTTTTAACCATCATGAAAGCGCCCGCCAGTACATCCACCTCATGCGTCTGAAGCGGATCCAGATGCCCCAGATGATATCGGGAAAATCGCTTTGAACGGGGAAACAGACTACTCAGCCCGCTTAACTTATAAAAGGATGTCATCACTCCCGGGTAGGCCCGTTTGCTCTCCTTCAGGAACCGACCACCGCCATCAACCATGCGAACCCCCAACGCACCCGCATCCGGTCTGTCCCGTAAAAAACCGGCAGCCTTCTCCAGACAATCTTCTCCTATGATCGTGTCGGGATTTAAAAACAATACAATATCGCCCTTAGCTTCTTTAACGGCCTGGTTATTGGCTTTTGCGAATCCAAGATTTTCGCGGCTCCAGATAAATCGAACCTCCGGAAAACGAGGCTCCAGGTATTCTCTGCTTCCATCTGAAGACGCATTGTCAAACACGATTATCTCCCCCGGCTCTCTGAGCAGAGCTTCCCGAACAGCATATAAACACTGCTCAAGAAAAAATTTTACGTTGTAATTGACAATGATGACGGATATCAAACGGCGGATTTCCACAAAAATAAGGAATCTCTATCCGACCTTGGAGGTACAGACCTTGGAGGTAGATTCGTACCTTTGTCAGATGATCAAATCAGTGCTCCTTCGAGCTGCCCGTGAAAGCGGACAGCTGATGAAAGACTTATCCTCCAAAACCTTTTCCATCAGCCATAAAGACGGCATCAACAACCTGGTCACAGAAGTAGACCATGCCTCGGAAAAATGTATCATCGACATCATCCGTGCTTCTTTTCCGGATCATTACATCCTTACGGAAGAATCCGGAGATCTTCCAACAGCTTCTGCATACAAATGGATCATTGATCCCATCGATGGTACCGTAAATTTTGCGAACGGACTGCCGCTTTCCTGTGTAAGCATAGCGGTTGAAAAAGATGGCCAGATGCTGATGGGAGCAGTTTTTAATCCTTTTTTGAACGAATTCTTCTTCGCTGAAAAAGGAAAGGGTGCCACACTCAATGATCAGCCCATTTCGGTATCTGCCAAAACACAGGTACAGCAGGCGTTCCTTGTAACCGGATTCCCCTACACCTACCTGAATGAAGAAAACGGCCCCCTCGATACATTCAGCCGGTTCATCCGCGCCGGCATACCGGTACGCCGGCTGGGCTCTGCAGCCATTGATCTCTGCTGGGTGGCCTGTGGCCGGTTTGATGGCTATTATGAACACAAACTCAATGCCTGGGATAGTGCGGCCGGTTTTCTGATGGTGCAGGAAGCAGGTGGAAAAGTTACGGATTTCAATGGCAATACCTACTCGCCCTACCAACCCGCCATTATTGCTTCGAATGGCTGCATACACGATGAACTAATCCGCTGGATTCAAAATAAAATCTGATGGCAGAACGTACTGAAATCTCAACCTATGGTGAATTCGGACTGATCCGACACCTGACCAGAAACATCGAATTTCAAAACGCCTCCTCCATTCTGGGAGTAGGTGACGATGCTGCTGTAATAGATCATCTGGGGCGGCAAACGGTCATAACCACTGATTTGCTGATTGAAGGAGTACATTTCGACCTGATGTACACGCCGCTTAAACACCTCGGATACAAATCCGTTGTAGTGAACCTGTCGGATGTATACGCCATGAACGCAACACCTACACAGATTACGCTCAGCATAGGCATTAGCAACCGTTTCAGTGTAGAAGCCCTCGAAGAATTCTACGAAGGAGTTTACGCAGCCTGCGACCGATACGGTGTTGATCTAATAGGAGGAGATACGTCTTCCTCCCAAAAGGGTTTCATCATTTCGGTTACGGCTATTGGAGAAATACAGCCGGATAAAGTAGTTAAAAGAAGCGGCGCCCAAAAAGGTGACCTGCTCTGCTGTTCCGGTGATCTGGGTGCCGCCTATCTGGGACTTGTTTTTCTGGAAAGAGAAAAAAAGATCTACCTGGAAAATCCGAATATCCAGCCGGATCTGGAAGGAGAAGATTACGTAATCCGCCGACTGCTCAAACCGGAAGCAAGAAAAGACATCATTGAATTCTTTGAACAACAGAACATCCTTCCTACCTCAATGATGGATATCAGCGATGGACTGAGCTCCGAGATCCTGCACATTTGCTCACAAAGTGGTGTCAGTGCCGTAATTCACGAAGACAAACTCCCGATCAGTGAAGCCAGCAGACTGGCCGCTTATAAATTTGAACTTGATCCTACGGCTCTTGCCCTGAGTGGCGGTGAAGACTATGAACTGCTCTTCACCCTCAAACAGGATGATTACGAAAAAATCACACTGAACGAACAAATAAGTGTAATCGGTTATATCACAGATGCCTCCCTAAAACCCATGATCGTAACAAAAGGAGGCAATAAACACGAAATAACGGCCCAGGGATGGAACGCCTTTAAAACAACATAAAGGAATCTCCGTCCCGAAGAAACGGCAGTTTGCTCCGAACCTCCTCCAGATGAGATTTTTCGAGCAGATGGGTATGGACAACAGCTTCACCTGATCGGGTAAAAAGAATCTCCCCCAGGGGGCCCACCAGCATGCTGTCGCCGGAATGCCGGATGCCATTCCCGTCTTCTCCCACCCGGTTCACTCCAACCACATAACACTGGTTCTCAATGGCTCTTGCCTGTAACAATATTTTCCAGGCATGTGCCCTCCGTTCAGGCCAGTTGGCCACATACACCAGCACATCGTATTCCGACTCCGCCGGCGATGATGGCGCGTACAATGGTCCTCCAAAATCCTCTTCATCTTCCATCAATGACGGCTCGTTCTTCTGACGTGCCCAAACCGGAAAACGCAGATCATAACAGATCTGCAGATTCACGCGCCACCCTTTCACCGAAGCAATAAGCCGGCGCCCCCCAGCAGTATACCGCTGGTCCTCACCCGCAAATGCAAACAAATGCCGCTTATCGTAATATCCCAGCTCCCCATTCGGCAACATCCAGATCAACCGGTTAAAATAGCGCCCGTCTTCCTCAATGATCAGACTGCCCGTCAGCACTATTCGCTTCTTCTTCGCCATGTCCCGCATCCAGCCAACCGTTGGCCCATCCATCCGCTCTGCAAGCGCTTCCGGACGCATACTAAACCCTGTTGAAAACATTTCCGGCAATATCACCACCTCAGCGCCCTCCAGCGATTCAATCTGCCGGCCAAACGACTGAAGATTTGCCTGCCGGTCTTCCCAAGCCAGATCCGACTGTACAATGGTTACTGATAAAGTGGACATATACTACTCCTTCTTATTTTTCCGATTCTTCCTTCAAAAACTGACTCAGTTCCTGCTGGACCAGTTGGGACTCATACCCTTTTTGAATAATGAAAGCGGCGATTTTTTGCCGCTTTATGTAGGTTTTTTCAAATTCGCCTACAGTCTCTGCCTTTTTCTTAATGAGCGAATGCAGGGTGTCCAGATAGCTGTCTTCCGAAATTTCTGTCATGGCCTTTTGAATACAGTAGGCGCTGATGCCTTTCTGCTTTAATTCATAGGTAATCCTTGTCCTGCCCCACTGACGCATACGGAAATGTCCTCTTGCATAACTACGGGCATATCTTTCTTCGTTGAGAAAATCATCCTCAATTAACTTCGAAATCAAATTTTCTGCGTCTGCGCCGTAAATTCCGTAACTGAATAGTTTTTCCTTAACCTCCCGGTGGCACCTGTCCTGATAAGCACAATAATGCCTGAGCTTCTGTAACGCCGCCTCTGGTCCCAATCGTTTCTTTTCCATACAATCCTTTTACCGGTTATCATCCGCTTCAACGTTTGGAAGTTGCCGCTGAAAAAGAGGCTAAAGATAAACATAGCACCGGATTTCAGGTGCGTGAATAATCGGCCGAAAGGCTGTTTTTTAACCATTTAAAACATGCTTTTTGTCCGGCAGGAGAAAACAACGGTAAAATGTGCGTAAAACCTCCTGCTTAATAGTTTTTGCGCCCTTATATTTGCGGCAAACCTAGACTTCATGAAGTTCATCGTTTCTGCATCCGCGTTGCTCAAGCAATTACAACAGATCAACGGAGTCATCAACGCCAATACGGTTCTGCCTATTCTGGAAGATTTTCTATTCGAGATCGAGAAAAACAGGCTTACCGTTGTTGCCACCGACCTGGAAACAGTCATGAAAATCCACATGGACATTGAAGCGAAGGACAGTGGCAAAGTGTGTATCCCCGCAAAGATTCTGATGGATTCATTAAAAAATCTCCCGGATCAGCCGCTGACTTTTAACATCGATAAGAATTTCGCCGTTGAAATCACCAGCGACAACGGGAAATACAAGGTCATGGGAGAAAATCCTGAAAATTTCCCCAAAGAACCATCTGCCGATGTAACTACCTCTTTTACGATGACCTCCTCTGCCCTGCTTACAGCCATAAACAAAACCCTGTTTGCAGTAAGCAATGATGATCTTCGTCCGGCCATGACAGGTGTTTTCTTTGAGCTCGACAGCCAGGGCCTTACTACAGTTGCCACAGATGCCCATCGTCTGGTTAAATACAAACGTACGGATGTTAGCTGCCCCAAGACAGACACCTTCATCGTACCCAAAAAGCCACTTAACCTGCTGAAAAGTTCACTTCCGGATAATGATGATGTACTCAATGTTTCCTACAGCGGAAATCATCTTTTTGTAGACCATGGCTCTACCCAGCTGGTCTGCCGACTCATCGACGCCCGCTTCCCGGATTATCGGGTGGTAATACCTACCGATAACCCATATAAAATGACGCTGGTGCGCACTGAATTTCAAAGTGCCCTTCGCCGTGTAAGTATCTTCAGTAACAAAAGCACCAACCAGGTGGCGCTTGCCATATCAGGCTCTGAATTGCAGCTCACCGCTCAGGATGTGGATTTCAGTTTTGAAGGAAACGAGCGGATGAAATGCCAGTACGATGGAGAAAACATGCAAATCGCTTTCAACGCCCGTTTCCTGATCGAAATGATGTCTGCCACAGAAAGCGATGAAGTTCGCATGGAACTTTCAACTCCAACCAAAGCCGGTATTATTAGACCCGCCGAGCAGGATGATAACGAAGACCTGCTGATGCTGGTCATGCCGCTGATGCTCAATCAGTAAACCCACTAAGCTTTTTTGTTTAAAGGATCACCTCTGTAGACGTGATCCTTTTTTATTGCGCGTTGTTATGTCAGCAGGGAAATGTAATTTCCCTTTCTAAACCTGATCGTATGGATGCATTTCTGGAATTCTTTAATGGGCTGGAAAACAGACCTCTTCAACGGTTTTCCTTTTTTGTTGGCGGTATGCTGATCTTATGGATAGCGGAAGGAGCCATTCCGCTGATCTCCATGAACTATAAAAAAAACAAAGCACGCCACGCACTGGTCAATGTGGGATTCACCGCCATGCATTTTGTGATCCACACCCTGCTGGCCGCGGTGATTCTTCTGATTGCCGACTGGACAAAAGCACATTCTTTCGGACTGGTTTACTGGTTAAAAGCCAACACGTTATGGACCATCATGCTCTCTGCACTGGTACTGGATTTCTTCGGGGGCTGGCTGGTACACATCGTAGAACACAAGGTTCCGCTATTCTGGAGATTCCATATTATCCATCATGCAGATAACAATGTGGATGTAACAACCGGACTTCGGCATCATCCGCTCGAAAGTATATTCCGCGGACTGTTTTTCATTATAGGTATTCTGGTCGCCGGCGTTCCCATGTATGCCGTTATGATCTACCAGACACTGCTGGTATTCTTCACCACTTTTACCCATGCCAATATTTCCCTTCCGGCATCTGTAGACAAACTTCTCAGTTACGTGCTGGTTTCCCCCAATATGCACAAAGTCCATCACCACTGGAAACAACCACATACAGACACCAACTATGGAGCGGTCTTCTCCATCTGGGACCGGCTGCTGGGAACCTTCAGCACCTTAAACCCGGGCCAGATTCGCTATGGCCTCGATCGATACTATCCGAATGAAAAAGACGAAGACTTTCTGTCGCTGATGAAACGACCGTTCCAGAAAAACGGATAATATCTTTGCACGATGAAAAAAATAGCCGTCATCCCGGCCCGATATGCGGCTACCCGCTTCCCGGCTAAACTCATGCAGCCTCTGGGTCAAAAAACCGTTATCCGGACGACCTACGAAAATACCGTAGCCACCGGTCTTTTTGATGAAGTACTCGTTGCCACAGATAGCCGCATCATCTACGAAGAGATCGCCGCTCATGGTGGACTGGTGGTGATGAGCAAAAAAGAACACGAAAGCGGCAGCGACCGTATAGCAGAAGCAGTCAGCGATCGCGAGGTAGACGTGATTGTGAACGTACAAGGAGACGAACCCTTTATAAATCGGCAAACTATTGCCGATTTATTGTCGGTTTTTGAAGATCCGTTCGTTCAGGTTGCTTCTCTAATGCATCCGATAGACCATCCCGAAACCATTTTAAATCCGAATGTGGTGAAAGTTGTTACAGATAACAGTGGATACGCACTTCTTTTTTCCCGATCGCCCATTCCTTTTCACCGAAATATTGAAACATCCTGCCCGTATTTCCGGCATATTGGGGTGTATGCCTATAGAAAAGAAGCGCTTTTATCCTTTGTTCAATGGCCGGTGGGAACACTGGAAAACATTGAAAAGCTGGAGCAGCTCAGGTATCTGGAAAATGGGGTACGCATCCGTATGGTGGCCACTCCGTTTGAAGCCGTTGGGATTGATACGCCGGAAGATCTGGAGAAAGCCCGTGAATTTTTACAGACGAACCCTTAACCAAACGGAATATGCAACAACCTTTATGGGGAGTGGACCTGGGCGGAACCAAGATTGAAGGAGTTATTCTTCGGTCTTTGACAGACATACAACCCATCCTCCGCAGCCGAATAGATACTGAAGGAAATAAAGGATATGAGCACATTTTGCAACAGATTGTCCGCCTCCTCAAAGAGATGCAGGAACAAACCGGACTTCATCCCACCCGCGTAGGTATTGGTACTCCCGGGGTGCTGGATCCGGTTCTGCAGACCATGAAAAACTGCAATACAACGGCGCTGAATGGCAAACCCCTGAAAAAAGATCTGGAACAGCTACTGGGTATATCGGTGGAGCTGGCCAATGATGCCAATTGTTTTGCGCTGGCAGAAACGCACTGGGGGGTGGTAAACGAGGTTTCACCAAATCCACGGATGGTTTTTGGGATTATCATGGGTACAGGAGTAGGTGGGGGAATCGTATACGAGGGAAAGATCTGGGGAGGAAAACACGGTATTGCCGGTGAATGGGGACACAATTTTCTGGATGAATCCGGTGGCCCCTGTTATTGCGGAAAAACGGGTTGTGTGGAAACTATTTTATCGGGAACCGGATTGCAACGTTTCTATACACAGATAAGCGGCAAAGAAAAAAACCTGAAAGAGATTGCCCTAAGCACGGATACGGACCCGTTTGCAGAACAGACCATGCAACGGCTGAATCTTTTCTTTGGTAAGGCTGTTTCTTCCATTACCAACATGCTGGATCCGGATGTCATCATTATTGGCGGGGGCGTTGGAAACATCATGAGCATTTATAAAGAAGGTATGGAGAGTCTTCGGCAGCATATCTTTAACAATCGTCTGGATGTGCCGGTACTGAAACCTTCGCTGGGTGATAGCGCCGGGGTATTTGGTGCAGCCGCATTGGTAGCAGAATAGAAAAACTTTATCTATCATAATTTATTTGATGATGTACCTGAGAAAGATTTTTATAGCGATATCCTTTTTCTTTTTTTGCAGCGCTTTGTCTGCTCAAACACTTTTCAAAGAAAAATACAGACCACAATACCATTTTACACCTGATAAAAACTGGACAAATGATCCAAACGGACTGATCTATTATAATGGTGAATATCATCTTTTCTTTCAGCATAATCCATTCGGAAACCAATGGGGACATATGAGCTGGGGGCATGCAGTGAGCTCGGATCTTATCCGTTGGAAAGAACTTGCTGTAGCCATTCCGGAAGAAGGAAATGTAGGTATTTTCTCCGGCTCAGCCGTTATGGATCCTTTTTTCACTTCCGGATTCGGGAAAGAAAAAGGTAAGGCTCCGATGGTGGCGATATATACCGCTGATGTACCAAATTCCAATCAAAGCCAGCACATTGCCTACAGTCTGGATTCCGGACGCACATTCACAAAATTTTCCGGTAATCCGGTGCTGGATCTCGGACAAAAAGATTTCCGAGATCCAAAGGTCTTCTGGCACCAGCCAACGCAGAAATGGGTGATGTCTGTTATGCTGCCTCTTGAAAAGAAAGTACAGTTTTACAGCAGTAAAACCCTTAAAGCCTGGAACCTGATGAGTTCATTCGGACCAGCCGGCGATACATCAGGAATCTGGGAATGCCCGGATCTGTTCCGGGTTCCGGTTGATGGCGCCCCTGGTAAACACAAGTGGGTCTTTATGATGTCTCCCTCCCCTTATATGCAGTATTTCATAGGTGAGTTTGATGGCACCAAGTTTATCAATGAATCCAATCCTTCCAGGATCTTCCGGCCAGATTACGGACCGGATTATTATGCTGCTGTAACCTACAACAATCTGCCTGCCAGTTTTAACCCCGTCAGCATCGGATGGGTCAATAACTGGAATTATGCCGGTGCAGTCCCGGCCGGTCAGTGGAGGGGTACAATGTCTATTCCTCGTACATTATCTGTTCGTAAAATTGGAAACGACTGGATACTCCTTCAGAATCCGGCAGATGAACTCTACACTTTACAGAAAAAAGATACGATCATAACTTCCGACAAACTCATTAAACAGGAAGATGCTTCTTTTATGGCTGAATGGGAATGGAAAACAAGTACGGGCAGCAAAGAAGTTTCCCTGGGTGATAAAGACCTGATGATTCGTTTCAATCCCGAAACGCGTGAAATCTCTGTCGACAGAAGCCTGTCAAAAGGATTTAAAAATGATGCTTACCAGCGACTTTCCGTTTTTAAATCTGTTTTTCCCGGTGAATTATCGGAAAAACTTCGATTCCGTCTTTTTGTAGACGAATCCATAGTGGAATTGTTCGTAGGGAACGGAGAACTGGTTTTTACCAGTCAGGTATTTTCAGAGAAAACACTCAGCACCCTGCAGTTTCAGGGGTCAGCAGAACCTTTTCCGGTAAGGATAAAGGATCTGGGTACTTACCGGGATTAACTGATTCCTTAATCCTGATCATTTACGCTTAAAAACAGGTACTGTGGAACACGGTTCTCCATACATGAGAGACCGTACCACAGGAGCCAGCATGGCGGTAATCCGTACATAAGCGAATTCACCTATTGGAACATCCCCGCAACCTTTTACTACCACCCGCTTGTCCCTGAATGACTCCGGATCCAGAGCGTTTATATTCTGCAGAAAAAGTTCCCTTCTAACTTCTTCCTCTTTGCCATAATATACCTGCGCGTTTACAGATGACAATCCGGTACTTACCAGCATGTATGCCCACATTGGGATGATTGCATCCGCAGAACAATAAATACTAACAAATTGATCCCGATAGGTTTCCCAGTCTAATTCAGAGAGTGCCTGACGAAAATCTTTTTCCTTCAGGATAAGTCCCATAAAAAGATATTCTTTAAGATCAAATATCACTATGTCCTGTTTAGGGTAGAATACTTCCAGATCAACAGTGATCAGACCACTTTCTGCCACTTTATTTACAATAGCATCTGACATACTTTTTCAACAATCTTAGACTTCATAAAGTTTGTAAACTGAAGTAAAAGCAAAATGCCAGACCTTTCAGTCTGGCATTTCGTTTTTATCAGAATCCCGCTTCTCTTCGGGCATCTTTTATTTTAGCTGATTTTCTAAGAGATTCAAACCCTCCGTAGGCACTGTATTGTTTCATTTGAGCCTGCATGGATTTGCGCTGGTTTTCTACATCACCTGCAAAGTTGGGAAGTGCACCAACCTGCCTGGGCATCACCGCAAAAATTCCCATCTGCCCTTCAATAATTGGTGAAACTTTAGCCATTCCTGCTTTGTTAAAAGCAGCACCGATTACTTTAGGTTCCGGTCCGATGTTCGGAATGAAAGACTCTCCAAAACGGATAGTATCTATAGGAATGATCTGCTGGCCGTTTGAACGGGCAAATGCTTCCAGGGAGCTAACCTGTCCTGCCTTACTCTTCAACAGGGCTGCCTTCTTCTCATTTCGCAGAATCGGCTCCACCATTACTCTGGCAACTGAAGCCGGCTGAACACCTTCATCATAAGAAGAGGTTATCACAGCTACCACATACTTGTCTTTGAAATCAAAGGGTTCAGAAACAGTTCCGGGTTTGTTATCCCATATCCATTTTACAAAAGAACGGGAAGGCATTCCGTCTACTGAATAATCAATTTCCTTGATACCATCTGTTATTCGTTTCGTAAGGTTGCTTTTGGTCACATTCGCATCAAATGACTTGATATCCCGGCTGTTACCGGCAAACTGAGTGGCCGCTGCTGAGGCTTTTGCATCCGTTTCCTCACTGGAAAGGATTGGCTTGGATACGTAGGCCATTTTATAACCCTCCTCAAAATTCTTCTGGTTCATCACTTCCATAATGTGGTAACCAAAATCCGTCTTCACAATTCCCTTACTGCCCGTTGAACGATAGAAAGCAAAATCTGCAAATTCTTTCGCAAGTGAACCCATATCCACAGAAGAGAAATTATATTCACCTCCATTGTTCTTACTTCCTTCATCTTCACTGTAAGCAGCTGCAAGGGCACTGAACGAAGCTCCAGATCCTATAGCTGCAAACAGACTGTCGGCAAGCTTTTTCGCTGCACTGTCGCTACGCTTCTGAGCACCACTTCTGGGATCATTCACCCCTACCAGTATATGCCTAACTTTAATAGAGTCCGGAATGGAACGTACATCCAGTTTACGGGCAAGTACATAAGAACCTGCATCCAGATAGGGGCCCATTACGCTACCCACCGCCATGGAAACGATACTGTCTTTAGCTCCCATAGCCAGACGGGATTTTAATGCATATCCGTCAAAGAAAGGGATACTGCTGGTGTTCCGGGCAACAAAAGCTTTGGCGTCGGCAGTACTCTGGAATTCAGCCTTTAAGCCGTTCAACCGGCTGAAAACCGCTGCACTATCAGAAGAAGATGGCAATGCATCAAATGCCACGTAGGCAATACCTCTTGACTTTTCCTGTTTAAACTCGTCTTTATGTTTGCTCACATAAGCGTTGATCTCCTGATCGGTAATTTTTACCAGACTGTCTGCTACAGCAGCATAAGGAACCATTACCATATCAAGAGAAGCAAACTGGCTGTTGTCAGCGTTCATTTTCTCCACCATCCATTTAGGAATATAACTGCCCTGACTAAGGAGTGAAGAATATTTTTCCGCCATCTGACGAAGTTTCAGGGGCTCGAGCAACTGGGTAGTTACCATACGCAACTCATCCTGATTCTTTGATTTTTTCAGATTGCTGAACCATGTCTTCGCTGCCTGAACATCAAACTGTTGCGTCTGAGGGTTGACGAATAACTGACGAAACTCCTGAGGTGCATTTTCACTGAACAGCAGATCAGACATCTCCTTTGGACCGAATGCAATACCCAGTTTTTTTGTTTCCGACTGGATCAGTGTTTCCTGGATGTATGCATTCCAGACACTCTCAATGATATTCTGTGTCATCATTTCGTTCCCGGCCATACCCTGTGCCCGGTTCGACTCTTCAAGGGCACGAACTTTCTGATTAAAGTCCTGAGCATCAATGGTTCGGCCATTTATGGACCCCACGGAAGAAGAAGGACCGGAAAAAAATCCGCTTCCACCGCCTACAAACGCATCCTGAACCAGAAAACCCAAAAGACTTAGCGTGATGAGAACAGTCAGAAGAACCGCTGCCTTGTCGCGCAACTGCTGGATAATCGACATATTAGATTATATAGTTTAAAAAATGGAGGCAAAAATAGACAAATTGTGTTTATCAACAAACTGTGGAAAACCCGACAAATCATCCATATACACGGATTGCCGGGCTTAATTTACACTCGTTTACCGAGATTTAACAGATATATTGATTCCGGTCAGGTATCCACAGCTGTGGAAAACGATGAAAACAGCGTTGTAGACTGATTATTACCGGAAAGAACCTGATTTTTCAACAGCCTGGATGTTAATTACATGGCTCCGGTTCTTCGGCACATTTTCAATATTCACACGTAGATGGTGGATATCTCTGATTTCTGTGGAAAACCCCTCATTTGAACACTTCAGTATGTGATTAAATAGAGAAAAAAGAGTTCTTTACATTGGCTGTTTTTACCCATGGTACAGGTTATCCGACAACTGTCAACGGTTTTTTCACATAGCTATTGTTTGAGCAGGCAACTAAATTTATTCACGTTAAAAATCTGTTCACATCGTGGAAATCATCGTTCAAATCCTTTATTTAGCTGAACTTTGCAATGTGACCAGCATGTGAATTGTGGTGGATAACTCCGGTCTTTTCATTCCTCCAAATTCCTGAAAAAAAGGATTTCCCCGAATTCACAGCCGTAATAGTAATAGGTATTTTTATAAATAAATAGATATTATAAATACTATGGCAGATATCCACATAGATTTGACGAAGCTGAACAAGAGAGGTTTTCTGGACATAGAGGTGGATCCCAGCCTCGATCTTTTTCAAGAGATCACCCGGTTAAAGAAAGAAAAAAATGCTATCCTGCTGGCTCATTATTACCAGGATGCAGATATTCAGGATGTGGCTGATTATATTGGGGACAGCCTGGGACTAGCCCGTCAGGCTGAAAAAACAACAGCTGACCTGATTGTTTTTGCCGGTGTTCACTTTATGGCAGAAACAGCCAAAATTCTCAACCCCACCCGAAAAGTAGTTATACCGGATCTTAAAGCAGGATGTTCCTTAAGCGATTCCTGCCCACCGGAAGCATTCCGTCTGTTCAGACAACAACACCCGGATCATCTGGTCATCAGCTATATCAACTGCAGCGCTGGTATTAAAGCCCAGAGTGATATTATCTGTACCAGTAGCAATGCTGTAGGTATTGTGGAAAGTCTGCCAAAAGATCAGCCGATCCTTTTCGCACCGGATAAAAATCTGGGAGCTTATGTGAATAAGGTAACCGGACGAAACATGTTGTTATGGGATGGTGCCTGTATGGTTCATGAACTTTTTAGCCGAGAAAAAATAGACCGTCTTTGCCACCGACACCCGGACGCTCTCTTCATTGCTCACCCCGAATGCGAGGAAACGGTTCTTGAACTGGCGGATTATATCGGTTCTACCACCCAGTTGTTGCAATTCGTGCAGAAAAATTCTTCTTCCTCCTTTATCGTTGCTACAGAACCGGGTATTCTCCACCAGATGGAAAAAGCAGCACCTCAGAAAACGTTTATTCCGGCTCCGCCCAATAATGCCTGTGCGTGTAATGATTGTCCGCACATGAAACTTAACACACTGGAAAAACTCTATCTCTGCCTTAAATACGAAGAACCGGAGATTCTTATGGATGAATCCCTGCGACTGGCAGCCAGAAAACCCATTGATAAAATGCTGGAAATCAGCGCTAAACTTGGAATTCAATAAAGTATGAGTATCAATACCA
>CANHUD010000018.1 GCA_947463665.1 Sphingobacteriales bacterium | reverse complement strand
GTTTCATCTGTTCTGGGCGTAAAGGTAGGGATAAACGGAACGTCGGTTTCCTCAAAAAAAATTAACTTGTTGCTCAAAATGAGTACTATATGATCCGGTTAGCATTTGTATTTTCCTTCTTCCTGCTTTCAGGGCAGCTTCAGGCACAATCGATCGAAGACCGCGTAAAAACCTTCCGCAAAATGCCCGGCTATTTGAATCTCTACTGGGATGAGGGGAATGGAAGGATGTTTCTGGAGATCGATAAATGGAATACAGAGCTTTTGTATGTGGCGTCGCTTCCCGGCGGACTGGGATCGAACGATGTGGGGCTCGACCGCGGCAAAAGCGATGGAGGCAGCATCGTCCGCTTTGAACGGGTGGGCAAAAAAGTGTTCATGGTGCAGCCGAACTATGAGTACCGGGCGGTCACCCTCGATCCGGCTGAAAAAAGAGCCGTGCAGGAATCCTTCGCTACCTCCACGCTCTGGGCCTTTCAGGTGCTTGCTGAAACAGAGGGAAGAGTTCTGGTGGATGCCACGGCGTTTCTGCTCCGCGATGCGGCAGGCGTAGCCCAAACACTACGGCGTTCCCAACAGGGAAATTTTGTGGCCGATAGCAACCGCTCCGCAATCTATCTCCCGCGCACAAAGAACTTCCCGCTGAACACGGAGATAGAGGCCACCGTGAGTTTCGTCAACACCGATGGCACCGTAGGCGGTTTCGTACAATCGGTTACGCCCACGCCTTCCTACATTACCCTGCGCATGCATCATTCCTTCGTACAACTGCCGGATGATGCTTATGAACCCCGCACCTTCGATCCACGTTCGAGTTATATCCCGGTTTCGTATTACGATTACAGTACACCGGTTTCAGAACCCATCGCGAAATATGTGATCCGACGACACCGGCTGGAGAAAAAAAATCCTACGGCTGCCAAAAGTGAAGCCGTAAAGCCCATCGTCTACTATCTTGATAATGGCACTCCGGAACCGATCCGTTCGGCACTGCTCGAAGGAGCCTCCTGGTGGAACCAGGCCTTCGAAGCGGCAGGTTTCATCAATGCCTTTCAGGTGAAGATCCTGCCGGATTCAGCGGATCCGATGGACATCCGCTACAATATGATCAACTGGGTCCACCGCTCCACCCGCGGCTGGAGTTACGGTGGCGGGGTAACCGATCCACGCACCGGTGAGATCATCAAAGGACAGGTAACGCTGGGTTCTCTCCGGGTGCGGCAGGACTACCTGATCGCACAGGGACTGCTGGCACCATTTGAGACCGGCATCCCGGCGGATGACCAGATGCTGCGGATGGCACTGAACCGACTCAAACAACTCTCGGCCCATGAGGTGGGCCATACCCTCGGACTGATGCATAATTACGCGTCCAGCGTAAATGATCGCGCCAGTGTGATGGATTATCCACATCCGATGGTACGCCTCACCAAAGACGGGAAGATCGATCTTTCGCAGGCCTATGATAACAAGATCGGCGCCTGGGATAAGATCGCCATCAACTGGGGCTATCGCCAGTGGTCCAATGCCATAGAAGAGAAAAAAGGACTGGACGCGATTCTGGATGAGGCGGCTGCCAAAGGCATGCAGTTTATCAGCGACCAGGATGCCCGTGCGCCGGGCGGGTTGCACCCTACGGCCCATTTGTGGGACAATGGAAAAGAGCCGGTATCGGAACTCAAAGAAGTGATCCGCATCCGCGCCAAAGCTCTGGAACAGTTCGGCCCCGCCAATCTCCGGGTAGGTATGCCGATGGCCATGCTGGAAGATGTACTCGTTCCCATTTATTTCTATCACCGCTACCAGGTAGAAGCAGCCTGTAAGCTGCTTGGGGGCGCGAATTATACCTATGCCCTGAATGGCAAACCGTTTCAACCTATGGAGCCACTGTCGCGGGAAGTGCAACTGGCTGCCCTGGAGACCATTCTGGAAACCCTGTCGCCATCGTTTCTGCAGATGCCGGAACACATCGTCAAACTCATCCCACCCAGACCCGCCGGTTATCCCTTTGGGAACGAATTGTTCCGCAAACGCACCGGACTGGCCTTCGACCCCCTGACACCCGCAGAAACCGCCGCAGACCTGCCTTTGTCGTTCCTCTACCATCCCGAGCGGATCAGTCGCATGGCCATGGAAGAGGAAAAAGGACTTTCACTGGCCGATATGAACCATCGTATGCTGGCAGCAAGCTGGAAAGCGCCGCGCCTCAGCGGAAGACAGGCGCTCATCCAGCAGCAAACCGAACAGGTTATACTAACCTATTTGTTGGCTGCTTCCATTGATGAGAAAGCATCCTTTGCCGCCAGATCCTGTATGCGCAGGCAGCTGGATGAGCTGAAAGCGTGGGTGGAAGAGCAGCGCAAACAAACCAAAGAGGAGCGTCTGATCGGCCATTATGCCCTGGCACTGGAGCGGATGAAAGCGCCGGATAAGGCAAAGCCGACGGTACACGCGGCTATTCCACCGGGTGCACCGATCGGCTGTTCAGACTAAGAGGAGTTTTATTGTTTCATAATGCCCCTGATGATCCTTTCTTTTGCCTGACGTATCTCCACAAAATACAATCCCGATGGATACCGTTCACCTACATAAAGGGGAAGGGCGGGATCTGCCTTTCGGATGGTTTCCAGTACCTGTCCGGATGTATTCATTACATGGACGTCTATCGCTTCTCCATTGCCTCCCTGAATGGTAAGCACAAACCGGCTGTTAAACGGATTGGGTGTCAGCCTGGCCTCCAGTGGCGTGAGCAGGATCTCGGGAACTACCTCCATTCTGGGTCTGGCGGCTGTCTGAACCAGTGGCATGATCTCAATTCCGGAGATTTTGGCGTTGTCTTTCACGGTGGTAAACGCGATGTTCAGCTGACCATCGGTCACATTCACCGGGAAACTTTTTGTGACGGCACTATTTTTACCGGCAAGGGCGAATATATCAAAATTGGATAGTACGCCCTGACCGTTCTCCACATTCACATTGAAGAGTCTCGATCCGGTACTGGTCCAGAAGATCTCTGCAAAATGCAGGGTCACCTGGTATTGGCCGGATGTAACCGGAATGGAATAGCTGAAACTGTTCCCGTATCGTTCGGATTGGTAAATAGGGGAGATAGAGGTGTTGGACACAACGGTTGAACTGCTATATGTATAACTGGTGCCGCTAAAGGATTTATCGGCCTCCCAGATTTGCCCGTTCAGCGTTTGTGCCGGTCCGCCGGTATTGATCCGGATCGAAGGAACAGCCGGTGGCGGGGGAGGAGGGGGAGGCGCATTGAACGGCAGCACCTCGATTGCAGAGATCTTGGCCATATCTGTTACCGCTGTAAAGAGGATGGATAATTCTCCGTCCGTAATATTTATGGTAAACGATTTGATCAGGGCTGATTTAGGTCCTGTTTCGGTTAGTATATCATAATTGGATAGATTGCCCTGTCCGTTTTCCATGTTCACATTGAAGATGCGTTTTCCGGTAGTTGTCCAGAAAATCTCAGCAAAATGCAGGTTCACGGTATAGATGCCGTTGGGCAGCGGAAGTTTATACGAGAAGGATTTCCCATAGCGTTCCGACTGATAAAGCACGGGTGCCGTGGTATTGCTGATGGCGGTGGAGCTGCTGTACGTCTGGGATGGAGCGGCAGGATCCGTGTTCGTGAACTGTCCGTCTGCATTCCAGCTGAAACCTCCAGTCTGTACGGCTCCGCCTCCGGTATTGATGCGCCAGGTAGTGGGGGCGGTAGATGGTGGTGCCGTAGTGCTCAGTTTGAGAAAATCCCACGAGGCGGAGAAGGAATTCCCGGTACGCGCACTGGCCAGAATACCCGCCGCAGTTGCCCCTGTTCCTTTGATCGTGTTGAGCAGTTTACCACTAACTGTAATGGGTAGTCCAATACTGACCGACTGTGGATCGGATACTTTTTTGTATTTCGGCTGGATGGTGCCGGCAGTGGGATTTATGTCGAGGAAGAGCGACAGGTTTTCTGTAAGAATCGTACTCACCGGATAGAAACTGGAACTGGCAACGCCATTGATTTCCTGCAGGATCAGGATGCCGGGATTGCCAAAATTCGGGGTGATGGCTACCAGTACATAGTTGTCCTGATCCCCGGTACCCACATACATTCCATGCAGTTCATCCTTTAGTTGGGCAGCGGATACGCCATTGAAATAAGGTTGTATGAGACCGGCCTCAACCGTACTAACCGCATCGGAGGGTTTCGGTAAAAAGCCCATCTGAAAGGCCTGCTGCTGGTTGTTGGTGAGCGGAGAACCACTGGAAGCCGGAACAGAGGCCAGTCCTACCGCACCCCCCATAATGAACCCATTGGCAGATTCGTTGAACAGTTTCCCGGGATCCGTGCCATTGCTCATCAGTCCGGTAAAGCCTATGCCAAACAATCCGGTGCCGGGCACTCCATTAAGGAAGGGATGGAGCAGGGGAGGGAGTACGTTGGTTCCATTTTTTGCATCCAGATAGAAAACATCGCTGGTATCGGGGATGCCATCGTTGTCATCATCCGGATCATTGAGGTCGGAAATCTTATCGCCATCAGCATCCTTGGGTTTGCTGGCGGCTGAACATGGATCTGAACCTGCATCTATTTCATCTTTATTACTGAACCCATCCTGGTCATCATCCATCGCATAACTATTTTTATCTACCGGACAAGTCAGGTCATAACCATATTTTTCTAAAGTGTTTAGTTCCGATTCGCTGCTGCCTCCCTGTGTGGAGGATCCGGAAGCTATATAAAGGCTGTTCTGGAACACAGTTGCCTGAGTACCGTGTCTGCCCGTATTAAGCGATGGTGCAACAGACCAGCTATTGCTAGCCGGGTCGAGAACATGTACTTCCTTATGTGCCAGCGATTGACTGCTTTCTCCTCCGATTACGTAAAGTTTTCCATTCAGCTCAACTACCGCCGCTCCCGCCCGCTTCAGGGGAATGGAGGCTCCCGAAGGAAGAGTTGTCCAGACATTCCCGGCTATGTCATACACATCCACACTACCCTCTGTATCGGTTACAGGATTTCCATTAAGCGCATTTGTTCTTCGTCCACCTGCCAGATAAATTTTTCCATTGATCACCGCTCCCTGCACATGATCCCTCAAATGTGGTGCGTTCGATAGAATCGTCCATTTTTTGCTAACCGGATCGTAAACATCCGTCCAATTGACGGTGCCATTGTTATGGCCGTTGACAATACCTCCTGCCATGTAGATTTTACCTTCATAGGCAACGGTAGCGGATGAGCCTCTTCTTCTTTCCAACGGAATGGCATTGTATTCAATCGTCCAGCTATTGGAGGCCGTATGGTAAATATAGATATCCGGAACAGGTATTTCAGAAGGATAGAATCCGGTAAATGCGTTAAGTATATAGATATCATTTCCTATGCTGACTGCCTGGAAATGATGTAACTCCTTGTTTCCAGGAATGGGTGCACCCATGTTCCAGTGGCCACTGGAGGGATCGAAAATATTAACCACTTTGATTCCCCTGCCGCCCATCAGATACATTTTACCTCCACAGGCTACAAATGCATTTTCATGCCTTTTTTCGGCAGTAATTGCTCCTGATGGAGCAATTGTTGACCAGCTCAGGGAACTGCCGGCAGCAGGTTCAAAAAAATGAATACTGTTGCCCATATAATCCGCCACCCAGATGCTTCCAGGGAAAACATCCCCATCGCCCTGTGCCGTTACATCCAGCGGGATATTCGCAAATCCGGATGCAATGCTGGTATTGCTGACAAGCGATTTCCCATCGTCGCTGAGCTTTAGCCGGTACAGATTGCCATCGAACGAAACCGTCAGCAGATCGCCAGTGAGCTGGCCATTGAAGAAGGTCGTTGCCGTATATTCCGTGATGCCATTGGTGGAAGCATAAAATGTTGTGATCGCCCCATCGTTCACCCCCGGATTGCGAAAATCCGCTTCTACCGGGTTGGCCATGGACAGCGGAACCGGAGGCCAGTCGGCCGTAGGCGTCAGCGAATACTTATTCCCGCTTCCATTCTTCCAGAACAAACCTGCCCCACCTGGATTGGCCCGTACCGGTACGGGATGGCCTCCGTAAATGGGGGCTGTACCCGGACTATAGATCAGATGCAGGTTGTCGAGATTGTTGACCGCCGCATCGTTCACGCCTGCAACCAGCGATCCGGGTTCTCCGCTCACATATTTATTCGTGACCTGCGCTGTTCCTTCTTTATCGGGATAGCCACCCCAGCCGGGGTTGGCACCATTGTCGATTCCATAAAGCCTGCCTGCCTTACCTGCCGTTTTGGTTAGTACGATATCGTACATATTACGGTGGCCTGGCGAAAATACCTGCACGGGTCCGCCTGAAACGATTTTCGCCTGGTTGAGACCGTCATTCCCGCCAAACGGATCGTTGAGGTCCTGCCCGCCTGAATTGGAACGGGTAGGATCATCGAGTGTGGGCAAATCGTACACATAACTGTTGTTGCCGGTTCCTTTTACGGGCATGGCCATCAGGGCATTCAGGTCCACTTTCAGGACACAGGCGGCCAGTGCGTATTCGGTGATCATCGCAAAATTTACGGAAGGAGAACCGGCATTGGTCATCCCGCCGGAGGTGATGTAGAGCGACTGGGAAGCGATATCCAGGGTCATTCCATTCTGGGCATGATTTTCCTCGGATCGGGGCAGGCCTCTGACCAGATCGGTTTTTGACCAGGAGGTTCCGTTCCAGGTGAGGAGGGATAGAATTCCGGAATTGGTATCGAGGTTGACGTCACCATCGCCATTCGGACTGCTCCCTTCGTTACCTGCTCCGCCGATGCGCGGATCGCTGGACGTAACGTATAGTTTGGGGGCCGATGCCGTGCCTGAAACGAGGATCCCTGTGATTTGTCGGGACGTTACCGCTGCATTCAGCGTGCCATCATCATTACGATTGGGAATCTGTTTCACCAGTGAGATGGATTCGGTCTGCATTACCTGATAGCCGGTAGCGGTTTTCTGAACCGTATAGCGATAGATCAGGCCGTCCTGGGTGGATACGTAGAGTTTTCCATCCGGCCCAAACTGCAGACTGGTAGGCCGGTACGGGCTGGTACCGGCCAATTTTCCGGTAGTAAAACTCACCTGTCCGGAAACAGGGTGCAATATGAAAAATAAAAGCAAACCGAGCAGGTAGATCGTTTTCATGAGAACGGACATTTAGTACCTGATGCAAATGAAAAAACCGATGCCAGTAAAAAATAAAGTTTGCTAATTTTGCAGCCCCTTCGAACCAAGTATCCTCCGAATGGTTATTGGTGTATCCATGCTGAATAAATCACATATCACGCTTTTTTTTCTGCTGCTGATCAGTCTGCAGCAACTGGCGTGGAATACGGTGGACTTCTTCAGCGATCCTTATTCGGCAACAGCAGATTTCTACGGGAATCTCACACCTGTTCACGAAACAGAAGAAGGGGAAGATATTGGATTTAAAGGCGGCGTAGAAGAAATCTATGCCGATAAACAGGATGCCTCCAGAGCAGCCTGTCTGTTGATATCAACCACCCCGATTCGGGGAAGACACAGGGAAAAGACCTGCCTGATGACGGTGCTCGATATACAGAGCCCGCCTCCGGATGAACTGCGGTAAGAATATCCCTCAGGGGTGTATGAAGTAACTGCAATCATCTTTTATCTATTTACTTTTATGGCAACAATCGTTCGACTGGCATGCTGCATGCTGGTGCTGTTTTTCGTATCGTGTAAACAATCCGATAAGGCTACTCAAACAACTTCAGATTCTTTCCAGGTGGTCCATCCAAAGATGGTGGATACCGTTTTTGTAAAAGAATATGTGGCCGATATCCATTCGCTCCGGAATGTGGAGATCCGGACACGTGTGAAAGGGTTCATCGAAAAAATTCATGTGGATGAAGGGCGACCGGTTCGCGAAGGACAGATCCTGTTCACACTGGGCGGCCGGGAGTTGAGAGAGAACCTGCTTCGGGCCAATGCCACCCTCAAAAGCCTGGAAGCGGAATTAAAAGTGGCCGAGGTAGAGTGGAAAAATACCCGCATGCTCGCTGAGAAAAAAGTAGTGTCCAACACCGAACTGGAAATGGCCATAGCCCGAAAAGAGGCTGTGGAAGCGCGTATCGAAGAGGCTAAAGCATCGGTGGCCATCGCAAAACTTAATTTATCGTTCGCCGAGATCCGCGCACCTTTTGATGGGGTGATCAACCGGATTCCCTTTAAAACTGGAAGCGTGGTATCGGAAGGCGATCTGCTGACTACTATTTCCAACAACCGCGAAGTATTTGCCTATTACAATGTGTCCGAAAAGGAATTCATCGATGTCATGAAAAAGGACAGCCTTGGTCAGATGGAAGAGGTGTCTCTCCTGATGGCGAACAATGAATTGTTTCCCTATGGCGGAAAAGTGGAGACGGTAGAAAATGAAATCGATAAAGCAACCGGTAACATTGCCTTCCGCGCACGTTTTCGCAATCCGGATCTGCTGCTGAAACACGGTGCCAGTGGTAAGATAATGGTCAAAGAAGAACTGAAAGATGCACTGGTCATCCCCCAGAAATCCAGTTTTGAGATTCAGGATAAGATCTATGTGTATGTGGTAGACAGCACGCAGACGATCCGGGTGCGAAACATCGTTCCCAGACTTCGGCTTACGCATCTTTACGTGGTTCAATCCGGACTGAGTACGAATGATCAGGTGCTGTATGAAGGCATCCAGCAGGTGAAAGAAGGTCTCCGGGTAAAGCCGGTGGTGATCCCTTTCCGTGATCTCCGGTTTGAATAAATCTACCCTTAACAAACACAATCATGACGTCAACTTTCATTCACAGGCCCGTCCTGTCGATCGTTATATCCCTTATTATCACCATTCTGGGAGCCCTTTCGTTTACACAGCTCCCTGTTACCCAGTTTCCGGACATCGCTCCACCGGAGGTGAACGTGACCACCAAATATACCGGAGCCAATGCGGAAACCTGCGTGAAGGCCGTAGTAACCCCATTGGAGAGGGCCATCAACGGTGTTCCCGGAATGCTGTATATGTCGTCTGTTTCCGGAAACGACGGTACCAGTGTGATCCAGATCATTTTCAAAGCCGGTACCGATCCGGATGTGGCTGCCGTGAATGTGCAGAACAGAGTATCATCTGTATTGGATGAATTGCCGGAGGAGGTGATCAAGTCCGGAGTGATCGTGGAGAAAGTGCAGAACAGTATGCTGCTCTATGTGAACATGCTCAGCAACGACCCGTCGATGGATGAGAAATTTCTCTACAATTACACCGATATCAACCTGATGGCCGAGCTGAAGCGAATTGAAGGAGTGGGCTTCGCCGATATCATGGGTTCAAGGGAGTACTCCATGCGGATCTGGCTGAATCCGGTGAAGATGACCGGATATTCTTTATCAACCGATGATGTGATCAGAAGTCTAAAGGAACAGAACGTAGAGGCAGCACCCGGAAAAATAGGGGAGAGCTCCGGAAAAGCACCGCAATCCCTGCAGTATGTATTAAAATATACGGGTAAGTTCAATACGCGGGAACAGTATGAGAACATCGTACTGAAAAGTTCATCGGACGGAGAGATCATCCGGCTGAAAGATGTGGCGGAGGTGGAATTCGGTTCGCAGGAATACGATGTATTGTCGAAAGAAAACGGAAAACCCTCTGCGGCCATCATGCTTAAACAACGTCCGGGCAGCAATGCGCGGGAGGTGATCGCGAATATCAAGAGCCGGATGGAAGAACTCAAAGCCGGATTCCCGCCGGGGGTGGATTATACCATCAGTTACGATGTATCCGCCTTTCTGGATGCCTCTATCAAAGAAGTGGTGAAAACCCTGGTGGAAGCCTTTATCCTGGTTTCACTGGTGGTATTCCTGTTTCTGCAAGACTTTCGCTCCACCCTTATTCCGGCCATTGCGGTTCCGGTATCCCTGGTGGGTACTTTCTTCTTCATGCAGCTGTTTGGCTTCTCGCTGAATATGATCACGCTGTTCGCTCTGGTACTTGCTATCGGTATTGTGGTGGACAATGCCATTGTGGTGATCGAAGCGGTGCATGCCAAAATGGAACAATCGAAAATCGGCGCACGAAAGGCAACGGAAATAGCAATGCGGGAAATCAGTGGCGCCATCATCGCCATCACGCTGGTGATGTCGGCCGTATTCCTGCCCGTGGCCTTCCTGCCGGGATCGGCAGGTATTTTCTACCGTCAGTTCTCCCTCACCATGTCGGTCTCCATTGTACTATCCGGTGTGGTGGCCCTCACGCTTACGCCGGCGCTTTGTGTACTGTTGTTGAAACAACATGAGCCAGGAGAACACAAAGGGCTGCTGTCGCGCTTCTTCGGAGGCTTCAATAGATGGTACGATGGTTTGCAGAACCGGTATAAGCGACTTCTGGATATCATCGCCAACCGGCGGGTGATCACGTTTGCTATGCTGATCGTGTTCACGGTAACCAGCGGGTTATTGGGAAGTGTATTGCCAACCGGTTTCATTCCCAATGAAGACCAGGCAACGATCTATGCCAGTATTACTACCCCTTCCGGTGCAACGCTGGAGCGGACGGAAAAAGTGGTGGATGCCATTCAGAAAACCGCTGAATCCATTGATGGTGTGGCCTCTGTTTCTACACTGGCAGGTTTCAACGTATTGTCGGATGGAACCGGTGCTTCTTTCGGAATGAACCTCATCAGTCTGAAAAAATGGAACGAACGGACGAAGACCGATAAGGAGATCATTGAAGAGCTGAAACAAAAGACGTCCTTCATCAAAGATGCCCAGATCGAATTCTTCACACCACCGCCCGTGCCCGGCTTCGGGAACGCAAGCGGATTTGAACTGAGGCTGTTGGACCGCACCGGAAAAGGCGATCTGAAACAACTGGAATCAATTGCCCGCTCTTTTGCCGATTCAATCAACAAACGTCCCGAAATCTCCAACGCCTTCACCACCTTTGATGCGAGTTTCCCGCAGTACATGGTGCACATCGATAATGCCAAAGCCGCCCAGAAAGGCGTGGTGGTGGCAGATATCTTAAATACCCTGCAAACGTTTCTGGGTAGTGAATATGCTACCAACTTCATCCGGTTCGGACAAATGTACCGGGTAATGGTGCAGTCACTGCCGGAATACAGGGCCAAACCGGAAGATCTTCTTTCCCTTTATGTGAAAAACAGAGACGGGGAAATGGTGCCGGTAAATGCCTTCCTGCGGATCGAAAAAGTGTATGGTCCGGAAGTGGTGACCCGTTACAATATGTATCCCGCTGCGCTGCTCAACGGAGAGCCGGCCAAAGGATTCAGCAGCGGCCAGGCGATCAATGCCATCAAGGAAGAAGCAGCACGCCTGCTGCCTAAGGGATACAGTTACGACTGGGCAGGATCCTCCCGCGACCAGGCCAATGCCGGTAATGATGCCATTGTGATTTTCCTGATCAGTCTTTTATTTGTGTACCTGCTGCTCTCCGCACAATATGAGAGTTTCCTACTACCCCTTCCGGTTATACTATCCCTTCCGACGGGTGTATTCGGAGCTTTTTTCCTGCTGTGGATGATGGGTCTCGAGAACAATATCTATGCGCAAGTGGCCCTGGTAATGCTCATCGGTCTGCTGGGTAAGAACTCTATCCTGATCGTGGAATTTGCCGCCCTGAGGCACCGAGAAGGATCCACCCCATTTGCAGCAGCGCTCGAAGGCGCGGTGTCCCGGCTTCGCCCGATCCTGATGACTTCGTTTGCCTTTATTGCCGGTCTGATCCCATTGCTTTTTGCATCCGGTGCCGGTGCCATCGGTAACCAGACCATCGGGGCTGCCGCAGCAGGCGGTATGCTGTTCGGAACCATCTTTGGGGTGGTAGTAACACCCGGATTGTACGTTGTCTTTGCTACACTGCAGGAAAAACTTCAAAAGAAAGGTAAAAAGGAAGATGTTCCTTATACCGAAACCATCTGACATGAAACATATAACATATTTAGTTAGTATATTTATTTCGATCGCTATTTTAAGCGCCTGTTCCGTTCCCAAAATGCCGTCACAGGAAGCTGCTGTTATGCTTCCGGACACCTATCTGCCCAAGGGGGATACCACACAGCTGCTGCTTCAGGGACCGGATAAATTTTTCCCTTCACCCATTTTGCGCGCGCTTATAGATACCGTGCTGGAGAACAACTATGATCTGCGCATGGCGGAACAGCGCATCGGACTGGCAAAAGCTCAGTTATTGCAGTCGCGCGGTGCCCTGCTGCCCCAGATCAATACCTCTGTTATGCCGAGTCTTCGGAAATTCGGGTTGTATACGATGGATGGGGCTGGTAATATTGTGACCGATATCGAAGGAAGCAAGCGGGTGCCCATCGATCTTCCCGATTTTTACGGCGGTTTACAGGCTTCGTGGGAGATCGATCTGTGGGGAAAGCTGAAATCAGTAAAGCAGTCGGCCGCTTTTCGTGTGGGTGCATCGGAAGAATATGTGCGCCTGATGAAGACGATCCTGGTGGCGGAAACAGCTGCGTTGTATTATGAATTGCTGGCAGCCGATGAAGAACTGGAGATGGTCAGCAAAACCATCTCGCTGCAGGAAGAAGCCCTTGAACTGATGCGCATCCAGAAAGAGGCAGGACGGGTAAATGAACTGGCCGTTCAGCAGTTTGAAGCACAATGGCTTTCTATGCGTGATCTAAGGATTCAGGTGGAGCAACAGATTGTAGGGCTTGAGACCGCTATACGCCAGCTTACAGGCCGATTCTACCAGCCGGTACCAAGAGATACCAGTTTTTTCGATCAGCAGCTGGTGCCCGTGGTAAAGGCCGGTGTGCCCGCTGCCTTACTGCTCAATCGTCCGGATATACGGATGGCGGAAAAAGAACTGTTCGCTGCAGGAGCCGATGTACAGGTTGCCAGAAAGAGTTTTTATCCCATGCTGCTGTTTTCCGGTGGAGTAGGCATTCAGGGATACCGGCTGGGTGTACTCAGTATGATGCCGGAATCCATTGCCTATTCGATGATATCCAATATGGTTACACCTGTGTTCAACCGAAGGGGATTGAATGCTCAATTTGCCCGCTCGGTTGCAGCCCGGAAAGAAGCGGCTTTACAGTATGATAAAACAGTGGTAAACAGTTTCAATGAAGTCAGAAAACAACTGATTCAATATGATCAGCTGAATGAACGATATGTTCTAAAAGATCAGGAAACACAGGTCTTGTCGGCATCCATTACAGTGGCAGGTGAACTCTTTCGAACAGGAAGAGCAAATTATCTGGATGTATTGCTGGCCAACCAGCGATCCCTCATGAGTAATGTGGAGAAGATACTAACCAGAAAGGATCAATTAATAACCATTACCAATATATACCGCTCGCTCGGTGGAGGGTGGAAATAAAATAATTTCTGATAAAATGCGTTCTGTTTTCTTGATGTTTATTTTCTATCTTGTGAAGGTAATCCGTCAATTGAAAACAGGCAATGCACTGAATGTGCATTGCAATATATGCCCCTATGATTATTATTAAAAAGGCTGATGCCATTTCCTATCGACTTGGTCCGGTAGAATGCGACTGTCGGATTCGTTATGTAGCGGCAGATGGTATGCCTCACTGCGATGTTGTATTCAGTGTGGATACAACCAGTCTGCCGGTCAACCAGCATTTTCTTCCGCTATTGTTAGAAACATTTTCCCGGATGTGCAGGGAAAAATCTTATTTCATCCCGCAATTCTATTTTCGCATCATCGATGTAGTGCTGCGCTCACCCGAAGGAGAACACAGCCTATTTGATGAATTGGATGAAGATGTTCGGAAAAAAATGCATCGACAGCTTTTCTCCTCGGCTGAACCTATTACCTGGTTCCAGGAATGGCAGAAACTCCTGCCCAAACCGTTCTGCCACTAAACTGGCTTTTACCCTTTTTCACCCACCTCCGGGAGGATAAAAACTTTTGGCATTTATAAAATTCTTGCTTTTCTTTGTTATGTAATACATAATACAAATAAATCAACGAATGTTTCGCTTCATGATCCGCTGTTACGGTCGCACTGTGTTTTATACAACTCCTGAAGCCGTGGCTGAACCGGGAAGCGTAAGATTTGTCTCTATTTATAGTGTTTTGGTTGATAACCGGGCGTATTCTTGCTCCCGGTTCTTTTAAAATTTATATTTACCTTTTGAACTTTATACATGGCTTATCAGAAACTGGAAGGTTTAATAGCAGCACCCTTTACACCAATGCTGCCCGATGGAAAAATTGATATATCACGCATTCCTGAATATTATTCGCTGCTAAAATCCAACAGGGTTCGCGGAGCATTTATCTGTGGATCTACCGGTGAAGGTGTTTCGCTCACGTTAGCAGAAAAAATGGAGGTCATTGAGGCCTGGGGTTCGCTTACCCGCCAGGACCCGGATTTCTTTGTAATGCCGCTCCTTGGAGGGACCAGCCTGGAAGAATGTAAATCCATTGCCCGTTTTGCCTCCAAAGCAGGAATGGACGGCGTTTCCTTTACTGCTCCTTTTTATTTCAAGCCTTCCTCTGCTGCCGTTCTCGCTGAAATTTGTGCCGATGTGGCCGCAGCGGTACCGGAACTTCCGTTTTATTACTACCATATTCCCGTTCTCACCGGAGTGAATATTCCCGTCTATGACCTTCTGCAGGCTATCGACGGGCGTGTTCCTAATTTTGCAGGGGTGAAGTACACACATGAAGATTTCATGGATTTCCTTTCCTGCCTCCGCTTCCAGAACGGTCGATACGATATGCTCTGGGGCAGAGACGAGAACATGCTGGCCGCTCTGGCGCTCGGTGCAAAGGGTTCGGTAGGTAGCACCTTCAATTATGCTGCACCGCTCTATCATGCACTCATCAGTGCCTTCCATGCCGGTCAGCTGGAAGCAGCCCGCGAATGGCAGCAAAAATCGATCGATATGATCCGCCTCCTGGGCAAGTACGGCGGCATCGCCACCGGTAAAGCGTATATGCGCCGAATTGGTTTCGAATGTGGTTCCTTCCGCCTCCCGGTCCGTAATATGACGGATGCGGATTACCAGCGTTTTTTACAGGATGTGGAACAACTTGGATTTGATGCCTACCGCTCTGCCATACCCGAGCCGGTTATGATTGAAAAGTGAAGCGTTCTCTCATCATACTAACCTTTTTACTTATGGAAATGCCCCTCACGGTATCGGCACAGACATCTGTTTTGCAGATCAATTGGCAGACTTCCGGAAGCCTTCCAGCTCCAACCGGACAAACCGCCTCCATCGGCGTAGCGGGTCCGGTTACAGGAACATTTAAGGGTTTTCTGTTTGTAGGTGGTGGTGCGAATTTTCCAAAAGGGCTTCCCTGGGAAGGGGGTATCAAGGTTTATTACGATGATCTCTTTCTGTTTATACCAGACCAGAACGGGTTACCCAAATCTGTACATACTTTTCATCTCCCGGAACCTCTTGCCTATGCAGCTCTTTGCCAGACGCCCATGGGCATCTTTGTAGGAGGTGGTGAAAACAGCAAGGGCATCCGATCTGCTGCCTATCTGATGGGATGGGATACCAGGGCCCTCCGGCCTTTTTTTTTGAAGCTTCCTGATCTGCCGATCCCGCTGACCAATGCCATGGCCGCCTTTCATAACGGCACCATTCTATTTGCCGGAGGGGAAAGCGCCGGGGCTACTTACGGTCGCTGTTTCCAACTGGAGCTGCAAAAAACAGAAAAAGGCTGGAAAGAAGTTGCCTCCCTCCCAAAGCCGGTCTCACATGCGGTACTAACATATATGGATAGTGGTAAGGAGGCCGGTTTTGTTATGGCCGGAGGGCGTAGAAAAAACTCGAATGGCATCAGTACGATTTATTCCTCCTGTTACCGCTTTAAACCGGGAGCAGAAAAATGGGAAGCGATGGCTTCCATGCCATTCGCTGCAGCCGCCGGAACCGGTCTGTTGTTGCAAAAGGACCAGCTGCTGCTGATCGGAGGGGATAAGGGTGAAACATTCTCCCGCGTTGAAACGCTGCTCGCTGCTATCGCTCTGGAAAAAGATCCGCTGGTAAAAGAGCAGCTGATCGCTCAAAAAAATCATCTGCAGCGGAACCATCCGGGCTTCAGCCAGGAGTGCCTGCTCTTCGATCTTTCCCGAAATGGCTGGTCGAATGCCGGAATTATTCCCTATGTTACACCGGTAACCACAACGGCCCTGCACTGGAACGGAAAGATCCTGCTTCCCTCAGGAGAAATACGTGCCGGTGTTCGTACTCCGTTGTTCCTGATCGGTTCGTACAAACCCTGACAACATGACGTTTAAGAATCGTTATCCCTGGACACTCGTTGGCCTGCTCTGGGTAGTGGCCCTGCTTAACTATCTCGACCGCCAGATGCTGGCAACGATGAAACCCTCCATGCAGATCGATATACAGGAACTGCAATCTGCTACCAATTTTGGTTACCTCATGGCCGTATTCCTCTGGATTTATGGTCTGGTAAGTCCGTTTGCCGGCGTAGTAGCCGATCGGGTTAACCGAAAATGGCTCATTACCATCAGCCTCTTCATCTGGAGCGGCGTAACCATGGCCATGGGATATGCGAAAACCTTCGACCAGCTCTACTGGCTCCGTGCCCTGATGGGCGTGAGCGAAGCACTCTACATTCCGGCAGGGTTAGCATTGATCGCAGAACATCATACCGATAAAACCCGGTCGCTGGCTGTTGGTATTCATATGACGGGTCTTTACCTCGGACAGGCACTGGGAGGATTTGGTGCTACCATCGCAGCCCGCTTCTCCTGGAACCAGACCTTCTTTATCTTTGGACTGATCGGAATGATATACTCTCTGGTACTGATCGTTTTCCTGAAAGAAGATAAACGCCCGGCCGTTTCAGCACCTGCCGGAACGAAACCATCCGTTTTCAGCGGCTTCCGGATCCTGCTGTCGAACCTATCCTTCTGGGTCATACTGCTGTATTTCACCATCCCCAGTTTACCGGGATGGGCCGTCAAAAACTGGCTGCCCACACTCTTTTCACAGAACCTGAATATTGATATGTCGCTCGCCGGCCCCTTGTCCACCATCACCACTGCCGGTTCATCCCTCATCGGGGTGTTGTTGGGTGGATGGCTTTCCGACCAATGGTTACAGCGTTCCCTGCGCGGACGGATCTACACCAGTGTGATCGGTCTTTCGCTCACCATTCCTGCACTGATCCTGATCGGTACCGGTCATACCCTGTTTCATGTACTGGGAGCGGCCTTCTGCTTCGGCTTTGGTTTCGGAATGTTCGATGCCAACAACATGCCCATCCTCTGCCAGTTTGTATCGGCCCGCCATCGCTCTACTGCGTACGGACTCATGAACATGACGGGCATTATTTCGGGAGCGCTCATCACCAACTGGCTGGGAAAATCTACCGATGCGGGCAATCTGGGGCGCGATTTTACCCTGCTGGCCGCAGTGGTAGTGATAGCGGTTATCCTGCAGGTCAGTATCCTCCGCCCTAAAACAAAGGATCTGAAGGATTAGAATTCTTTTTCCGTGATCTCGCTCTGTGGCAGGTTTACCTTTCGATTACGGCGCTGCAACTGAAAACCTGCCGAAAGCTGGAACTGGTCAGGCTCGTAAATATAATTCGTAGTAGTGTAAAAATCCCGCCCCCAGGTACTGATCCGCTGTCGGTTGGAAATCCCCAGTCCGGCATCCATGAACAGCCACTGGCCGGCAAAGGTCCATCTCTTGTCCTTTGTACCTTTTTTTACGGTCAGTGAAGGGGTTAAAAAGGCACCGTCCTCTCCCTGGGCCGTGGCACGAAGCGATAAATAGTTCACACCCAGTTGCGTACTCCAGCTTTTTCCCATATTAACCGTATTGGTTATATTAAGACTATAGACCCAGCTGCTGTTGCTAACCGGTAACTGACCGTTGAAGATGGCACCGTCAATCCTGTAATGAAACAGATTGCCCCCCAGTATAAGATCCCAGACCTTCGCTATACGCAGCGTGAGATTGGCTTCCATACCGGTTTGACGGGCGCTGCCGGCATTGGTGAACACCCGGTTCAGAATGGTATCATTGAAAACTTTATTCACGCGCTGGATGGGATTTTTTGTCTGCTGGTGATAAAGGGTGATGAACAGATTTCCCTGCCGCAGCCGCTTCTCCCAACCCAGTTCCCAAACGGCGGTGAGTTCCGGCAATAACTCCGGATCCCCCTGTTCCAGCGTTTCAGAATGTTCTCGCTCCGGCATGGGATTCAGCTCGTAATTGTTGGTTCGCTTGATTCGTCTGGTCAGCGTGGTTTTCCAAACCGATGTCTCCGAAACAGCATACCGAAACGCGTAAGATGGAAACAGATTCAGTAAGGTC
>CANHUD010000017.1 GCA_947463665.1 Sphingobacteriales bacterium | reverse complement strand
GGCTGCCCGGCATGATCTGATCGGCGTACAGGTATATGATCCTCTGGACCGTCAGTTGCCGGTGGCAGGAATGGTGCAGATGGAAGATATGGAAAGTGGTGAAACGCAGTGGCTGGATACGTCTGATCCGTTGGTACAGTTTCAGTATACGAAGAATTTTGAGGATAAACAGTTGTTTTGCAGGGAAGCATTCCGAAAGGCCGGTGCGGAACTGCTGTCTGTTTGTACGGTGGATGACCATGTGCAGCTTCTGGAAGCATTTTTTTTGAAACGATAACGCTATGCGGTACATTTTATCTGTACTAACATTTATAGTTATACTACCTCATTGGGTGATAGCACAGGTTCGTGTAACGCTGAGCGAGAGTTCCATTGCACCGGGGGAGCAGACGGAGCTGGTGTATTCAGTGGAGCAGCCAGTAGGAAGTTTGCCGGTAAGGCTGAGCCCGCTGCCTGACAGTTTCCGGTTTGTTGAAATTGTACTGCGGAAGGGGGTCGATAGTGTTCGTACGGGAGATCGTGTAGTTGTTTCAGAGCGTTATGTGCTAACTTCTTTTGATTCGGGCGTACATATAATCCCCTCCCGAAGGTATGAACTGGCCGGTCGGCAGAGGCGAACGGATTCAGTCCGTTTACGGGTTGTACCAGTAGTACTGAAAGGAGAGGAATACAGGGATATTAGGGATATTATGGAAGTGGAAAAGCCTGGAAGGCCTTATGGCTACTGGATTTTCACAGGTGTAATGGTACTGCTCAGTGCTGGACTGACCTTTTGGTTTTTTCGGGGACGGCCACGGAAACCTGCTATGGATATGCCGCCTGTTCCTGCATTTGCAGCAGCCATGAAGGCATTGGAACAGCTCCATAGCCAGGATCGTTCAACTGCGCGCGCAATGAGGCAGTATTACGGCCGGTTGTATGATATTTTTCGGGAGTACCTAAAATCAGTGACCGGTTTTTCTATGTTGCATCTGACCACCGGAGAGTTGATTCTGCGGATGAAAGGCAGCATGAGTGAGCCGTCTTTTTTTTCGATGGCAGCCGTTTTCAGAATCGCCGATGCCGTGAAATTTGCCCGGTATGCTTCTTCTGAAAAAGAGGCCATGGATTGTCTGGAAACGGTACGCAACGTGATAGAGGAACTGGAGCGAAAACAATCCCGCAGATGATCAGTCGCTTTTTTGAACATATTGAATTCTTTGCTCCGCACTGGTTGTGGTTGTTGTGCCTGCTTCCCGTTCTCTACTGGTGGCAGCGAAGGAGGCAGGAAAGGCGCGAGTCGGTCATGCAGCTTTCTACTATCCCAAAAGGTTTGTACCGGTCTTGGAAAATAAGATGGAGGCCGCTTATCCGATGGTTGCGATTGATTAGTCTTGCTTTTCTCATCATAGCACTGGCCCGTCCGGGCTCTTCTTTTGAAACAAGCCGTACCCTGGGAGAAGGAATCGATATTGTGCTTTGTCTGGATGTAAGCGGCAGCATGCTGGCGCAGGATTTCAGGCCTAACCGTCTGGAGGCCGCCAAGGAAGTAGCGAAGCGATTTGTTGCCTCAAGGCCGGCTGACCGGTTGGGACTGGTGGTTTTTTCAGGAGAAAGTTTTACGCAATGTCCGCTTACCACGGATCACCGCATGGTCACCCGGCAGATCGAATCGATCCGCAGTGGGATTCTGGAAGACGGAACCGCTATTGGTTCCGGGATGGTAACCAGTCTGGACAGGTTACGCAGCAGCCTTACCCGTTCGAAAGTGTTGATTTTGCTTACCGATGGTGAGAACAATGGCGGGCTCATTGATCCGCTGACAGCCAGGGAGATGGCAAAGACGCTGGGTATCCGGATCTATACTATTGGTGTTGGATCTGCGGGCATTGCGCCTACACCAGTGCAGCAGCCGGATGGTTCGGTCCGGATGCAGCAGGAGCAGGTGAATATTGATGAAGCGCTGCTGACATCGATTGCCAGTGAGACCGGCGGACGTTATTTCCGGGCGAGGGACAACGAAGGGTTGCAGCAGATTTATCAGGAGATCGACCGGCTGGAAAAATCAAAGACAGAGATCGAGACGACCGTTCGGTTTACAGATCGCTTTCATCCTTTTGCCTTACTGGCATTATTTTTTTTGCTAGCAGAGGTGTTGCTGATATACACTGTATTCAGAACTTTCCCCTGATGAGGCTTATCTGCGGGAGAACTAAACCCTACATTTGCAGCTATGCAGGGTATTGTATATAAATCGACCGGCAGCTGGTATGTGGTGAAGTCGGATGACGGGCAGGTGCATGCTGCCCGCATCAAGGGCATATTCAAGATCGATGGCATCACCTCTACCAATCCCATTGCCGTGGGGGATGTGGTGGATATTGAGGTGGAGAATGAAGTGGAACAGACGGTTATGATCACCGGCATTCATCCCAGGAGGAATTACATCAACCGGCAATCGCCATCCCACCGGAAACAGCATCATATTGTGGCGGCGAATCTCGATCAGTGTGTACTTATGGCCACTCTGCGGGAACCCAGGACCTCCCAGGGATTCATCGACCGTTTTCTGGTGGCCTGTGCTTCTTTTCATATTCCTGTACTGATCGTGTTCAACAAAGCCGATCTCTACCGGGAGAAGGACCGGGAGAAATTTGCGGAATGGGAATCGATGTATGCTTCTGCCGGTTACCAGACCCTGCTTATCAGTGTGAAGGAGTTACAGGGCATGGAAACGCTGAAGGAGATACTAAAGGATAAGGTTACGCTTTTCAGCGGGCATTCAGGAGTTGGGAAATCATCGCTGATCAACCATCTGATGCCGGAACTGGATCTCAGAACAAAGGAAGTGAGTGGCTGGAGCGGAAAAGGATTGCATACCACCACCTTTGCGGAGATGTTTGATCTGCCGGGAGGGGGAAAGATCATTGATACACCCGGGATTCGGGAATTTGGGCTGGTGGATATTTCGCGGCAGGAGTTATCGCATTTTTTCCCGGAAATGAATGTGTGTATCGGCCATTGCCAGTTCAACAACTGTGTGCACCTCAACGAACCTGGTTGTGCCGTTAAGAACGCCGTTGAAGAGGGGAGGATTCATATCGACCGGTATGTGAGTTATCTGACCCTGCTGGAAACGATAAAAGAAGAAGACTGGGACTGATCAGGCCCTGAATTTCTTCATTTTCGGCATTTTTTGTCCACCGAACATCCGTTCTGCACCCACATTGGTACCATTGGCAGGGCAACCCACTTTTTGGGAACAGGCAGACAGAAAAACCGTTAAGGTTAGCATAAACGTTGCCAGAAAAAAAAGTTTCTTAAGCATATAAATGAGATTTATTTTTCTTGAGGTGAAGTGAACCAGCTGCTGTACCGAAGGTAGTTTTTAGCGATCCGGGTGATCTCACCTTCCATCTTTTCCGGTGAGACCTCTTTTACTTTTCTGGCCGGTACGCCAGCGTATATGGAGCCCGGTTCCACAATGGTGCCTTCCAGTACTACCGCGCCTGCGGCGATGATGGAACCGCTTCCGATGACCGCATTGTCCATGATAATGGCCCCCATGCCAACCAGCACATGGTCCTCGAGGGTGCAGCCATGAACGATGGCCAGGTGGCCGATACTGACATCGTTTCCGATAATGGCTTTTGTTTTTTCAAAGGTGCAGTGGATAACCGCATTGTCCTGAATGTTTACCCGGTTGCCGATGCGTATGGCGTTCACATCGCCCCGCACAACCGCATTAAACCATACCGAGCAGTCGTCTCCCATCACTACATCGCCTACCAGCGTTGCATTAGGGGCGATGAAACAGTTTTGTCCCATCACCGGAAGAATACCATGAACAGGAAGTATGCAGGGCATGCGTATTAAATGGTAATTTTGTATGTCGAAAATACATCATTCATCCCGTAAATTGCCGAAACGTGCCTACCCACCGAGAACTTTTCCTGCAACATGTGGCCCAGACTTCCACGGCGCCTCTCGCCATTGAGATGGTGAAGGCCGAAGGAATCTATATGTGGGATGCCTCCGGGCGCAGGTATATAGACCTGATCGGCGGCATCAGTGTATGCAATATCGGCCACCGGCATCCACAGGTGGTGGAGGCGGTGAAGGCGCAGCTGGACCGGTATATGCACCTGATGGTGTATGGGGAGCTGGTAGAAGCGCCACAGGTGCAGTATGCAGCCGCTCTCACGAGGTTGTTGCCGGCTTCACTGGACAGCGTGTATTTCACGAGTTCCGGTGCCGAGGCAACAGAAGGGGCGATGAAACTGGCCAAGCGCGTTACCGGTCGTACGCAGATCGTGGCATTTAGGGAATCCTATCATGGTTCTACGCAGGGTGCCCTGAGTGTGATGGGTGATGAGTACTGGCGGAATGCATTTCGTCCTTTGTTACCGGGCATTGATCATGAGGAGTATGGTTCTGACCGGGCTTTGGAGCGAATTACGGAGCATACCGCCATGGTGATCGCTGAAACGGTTCAGGCGGAGAAGGGCGTACGAAAAGCTCCACCGGGCTGGATGGAGCGCTTGCGCCGGCGTTGTACGGAAACCGGGGCCCTGCTGGTACTGGATGAAATTCAGGCCGGTTTCGGAAGAACAGGCAGTTTATGGGCATTTGAACAATATGGCATTGCGCCCGATATCCTTTTGCTGGGCAAGGCACTGGGTGGTGGCATGCCACTGGGAGCTTTTGTAGCTTCCAGGGATCGGATGATGACACTGGCCGCTGATCCGGTACTGGGGCATATCACCACTTTTGGGGGACATCCGGTTTGTTGTGCGGCAGGTATGGCATCGTTACAGGTGTTGCTGGAATCTGAAGCAATAAAAAAAGTGGAGGCGAAGGCCCGGTTGTTTGAAGAAGAGTTAAAACATCCCTGCATAAAAGCGGTGCGAACTGCCGGGTTGTTGATAGCTGTTGAGTTTGAATCTTTTGAAGAGAACAAGCGGGTCATCGACCGTTGTCTGGAGTTGGGAGTATTTACCGACTGGTTTTTGTTTGCTCCGCATTGTTTGCGCATTGCACCTTCCTTGTTGATAACCGAAAAAGATATTACAGAGGCCTGTAAAGTTATCAGGGAGGTGTGCTCAGAGTCGGAATAATTCTTTATTTTACTTTTGAAATTCGGATAAAGATCAAGGAATCATGGGATTTGAAAATTGGACGGCCCTGTTTACAGTAGCACTTTTTATGGGGCTGATGGTAGTGTTGATTCTTGTTTTTTCACGGGAGCGAAAGTCCACAGATCTTTTGCTGGCAGCCTATATGGGTTGCCTGATGATGTTCACTTTTCATAGTTTACTCATTGAATGGGATTTGATTGAAAAAGTTCCCCAGTTTTTTCGTTTTCCCCGTCCTCTGATGTATTCGTTAGGGCCTCTTCTTTATTTGTACCTACGCAGAATGGCCTATCAGGAGATCCGTTTTCGCCGTTGGGATTTTTTTTTATTCCTCCCAACATTGCTTCAGTTTATCCTTCAGATTCCTTTTTTTCTCATGCCTGCGGAAGAAAAGCGGGCTATCATTCGAATGTTTAAGTCCGGACACATTAATGCATTTCTACAGTCAGAGGCTTTTATTCCTACCTATATTCAACCCTTCCTTATTGAAGGTTGGTCGTTGTTTTTTTTAGGGTTGAGTGTTCAACTGATAATTTCTCTTCGCCGCCAGAAAAATCGGTTTCATGATTATCAAAACCGCCTTCAGATCCGGTGGTTAACGCTACTTGTTTCTATTAATATTCTGCAGTTTTTATTAATGGGGATACAATGGTTTGCGAGGACATCCGTGGTGCAGAATTTCAGGTTCATTACCATTGAGGTAGCGATAATTTTACTGCTGGTTTCCATTACGCTGTTCTTTCATCCACATATTCTCTATGGGTTCAAAGGTGCTGTTCCTATGTTGCAGCCTGAGGAGGAGGAGGAGTCGGAATCCGAAACTGATAAGGACGGAGTATCCGCAGGGTATGTACTTTCACCGGAGCGGCGCATAGACATTCTTCAGCAGGTTCATTTGATGATGGAAGAGCGGAAGGTGTTTCTTCAAAAAGGGTATTCCATAAGGCATCTGGGACAGGATACAGGTTTGCCATTCAATTATCTGTCTCAGGTAATCAACCAGGAATATGGGATGAATTTCAATGAACTGATCAATAAACACCGCATCCGGTATTTCAAGGAATTGTATGCAGACCCGGAAAATAAGGGGTTTACACTGGAGGCGCTGGCCGAAAAGGCCGGCTTTAGTTCCAGAGCCACGTTTGCCCGTTCGTTTATGCGGGTTGAAGGGATGACACCCCGTGAATTTGTAAAACAAAACTGACAGGGTTAGCCGATAAGGTACATAATGATGTGTAATCGGTGTGTCAAATTTTAAAAGATTCTATTTTCACCTTCATAAACAAATAGGTTGGTTTATGGTAGGCTATCAACTTTCGCCCGAAAAAAAAGAGGAGATTCTCTATGCCATTCAGGCACATCTCGAGCAGAAACAACCCTTTCTGAAGCAGGGATATACGCTCCGAAATCTGGCCGAAGACCTCAATATTACGTATACCTATCTTTCTTTTATCATTAACCGGGAATTTGGAATGAGTTTCAATGATCTCATCAACAGGTACCGGATTGAATACCTGAAAGTGCTGTTGAATAAACAGGGCTTTGGGATGTTTACACTGGAAGGGCTGGCTTATCAGGCCGGATTCAACTCCCGATCTACCTTTTACCGTGCGTTCCATAAACTTACCGGCAGTCTGCCTTCTGATTTTTTACGGCATTTACAGGATAAAAAGAGTGCATAAAAAAACATCCGTTCTTATGTAAAAAACGGATGTTGTTACTATTTAGTTTCGCTTCTTAAAAGTCCAGTCCCAGGGCAAAATACCAGCTTGGTCTACCTTTAAAGACGCCGTTCATCTGCCAGGCTGCATCTACCCGAACAAAATAACCCAACAGCGTACTTCTGGCTCCAAAGCCATATCCACCTACAAACGGACCGATACCGCCTGCTTTGATGCGCACTTCCACCGGAGGCATTCCATATGCATTGTAAGGCCGGCTGATGCCATTGAACTTGCCATTCCATGCTGTTCCCAGATCGGTAAACTGGACCAGCTGGAAATTACGGAGCAGGGCATTGTTAACCGGACGGTTTAGTAAAGTGGTGAAAACGGGAAATCTGAATTCACTGTTGAGTACAACGGCATTGTTTCCGTTGGCCACATTCTGCGGGAAGCCGCGAAGATTTACCGCCAGTGACTGGAATGCATACTCCGCATCCTGAGCCGGACGGTTGGCGTTGTTGAACCTTGGCACCAGCCATCCATCCACACCTCCCAGGTAATAGATGATTTTCTGTGTGCCGAAAGATGCATCAAAGGCTGCTCTTCCTGCCCAAATGAAGTTCCGGTAAATTTTATAGTAATAGCGGGCATCACCGCCCAGGTTGAAGGTATACCGGCCGTTGGTATTTTTATTGTTCATCTTGGCATTCACATCGATCCATACCTTGTACCGGAATCCGTTCCAAATGTTCAGCGCCGGATTCAGGGTATTGTCATGTACCCATTCAAACCGCACCAGTCCATAATTCAGGATGGTATCTTTCATAGCCAGCGCTCTCGGGTAGTTGGCATCTGTTTTCAGGGTTACCCGATCGTTTCGGTAGCCTAAGGTTGCCCGCAGACTTCTGACCTCATCCAATGGATAAGAGAAATGCGTCTGGTATAAGTTAGAATACAACTGGTTTGATAAAGAGGCTTTGATCGGCTCCCGGTTGAAGTCATAGATCGGGAAATTATTCAATGTGGAACGATAATAGGTAAGACCCCAGTCGAGCCGGCGTCTGAGGTTCTGGAACTGAACCAGATAGTCTACATCACGCAGATTGGCGGCCACCCGGAAACCACCGGTGAAACGCATATCCTCCATTAATTCCGATGTGCCCAGTCGGATTATTCCGTTAAGTGCGTCGGTGTTATTCAGATAAATCGGTCCGGATCCATGTGCATAGGGCTGGTAACGGTTCACCAGCACCTGGTTGTTGAAGCCGGCCACCACATATTCCGAAGAAAACTTCCGGTGATAATCGTAAACCTTTGTTTTCGCCAGTGCATTGAGTGTTTTTTCATCGTTTCCGGTGTAACTGACCGTACTGGAATCGGCTTCAAATTCTGTCTGGAACAGATCCATTGATTTACGCGTGGTGTCCGCTACTGCCAGTTTCTGCAAACCTTTCTGTTTATCATACACCGTAGCGTCGCCTTTGGCAATGCGTTCGAGTTCCTTAATTTTTTTGATGTAATCGGTTGGACGGGCATTGATGTTGCGGCGACGAAGCGTCGTTTCATCGATTCTCAGTTTGTACAGAAACTTAAGATTGCCTTCCTGGCGGACTTCACTTACCAGGTTATTATCCCCTGCTCCCCGTGTTTCCTGAAGGCCGCTCTGGTAATTGGTGATGGGGAATACATAGGCACTATCCTGTGTGATCGAAAGGTATCCTATAGAATCCGGTTCTGTTTTATCCCAGGCCTTCAGCGTTGAATCCAGTTCTTTCATCACCGGATTTCGGAGGATCTCATCCCCGATCTGGTACAGGGTATCCAGTCCGGCCCGCTGGGTGGTAAAGAATCCGGCATAGCGGTTACCGATTCCATTTTCCTCACTCACAAACGTGAAGTGGTTCACATTGTATTGAAGGGGAAAGCGGGCATCCGCGTATTTCATATTGCTGAGCATGGTCACCTGCCGGTAATCACTTTTGATGTTGGGATCCACCATGAAGATGTTGTAGCGGTTGCGGGAAGGAATGGCGGTATCGCTCCGGGGAGCATCACCGGAAGGTCGGTTCGAAGCGAAAAGAATGCCCGTTTTATTGGGGAAAGCAGCAAAGGATGGATCCAGATCGCTGTACACATCGTTGGTGATCTGCGTGACTGTCTGCTCTTTGATCTTATAGGTGAAGATATCGGACTGCCCGTTTTTGACGGCACTGAGGATGAGGGTGTTGTTATCCAGCATGAATTTAGCATCCTGGATGAGCTGGAACCCTTCGATCTCCTGTTTGAAAAGTTTAACCCGGGTTACGATGTCATAGATGAACATACGGGTTTTACCTTCTGCATCATAGATCACCAACAGGCGGGAACCTTTCGGATCCCAGGCCAGGAGCGGATAATTGGGATTGATTTCTGCCTGCCGGTTCAGGATGCCTGCTTTCAGCAGGATCTTACGTTTTTCCGAAAGATCCTCGAAAAATATCTGATAGATGCCTTTCCGGAATTTCACCCCTGCATAGCTGTTGTTCCGCGGGATGGGGTTGGCCTGAAAGCGGTAGAAATCGACCTCATTCTTCAACTCTTCCATGGCCACTACCGAGCCTCTGGGCTGGTTGCGGCGTCCACGGAGATCGTTCTGGTATTTTTCGGATTCTTTTTCCATGAACTCCTTCAGTACATCCCGGAATTTCTTTTTGGTGATACGCAGGGAGGCGGCATTGAGGCTTTTGTATATGCGCGATAAATACAGGAAATAGGTGACATTGTCCTTGCGGTAATTATCGGCAATGAAGTGCCAGAAGGCGTGGCCTGCCAGTTCCGGTTTTCGGAAAGCGAACTGGTAGAATGTTTTGTGTTCGCCCGACAGCAATTCCGATTTCAGCTGGTCGTCCAGCTTGGCACTCCAGTTTTCCGCTGCGTAAGCAATGTATCCGTCTGTCAGCCATTTCGGAAGATCCAATAGTGCCTGGTTTCCGGCAAATTCACCGAGATCATCGCCAAAAAGAAGGTTCTCCACCAGGATGCGGGCAATACCCTGGCGGATCTGTTTGCGCAGGTCGTTCAGGTCTCCGGAATGATAGACCACCATCTTGTTATTAACCAGTTTGGTTACTCCTCCGGTATTCTGCCATTCTATACCAATGCCGATGTTGGATTGTTTGAGATCGCTGAAGCTATTGTAGATGACAATGTTGGCTCTGCGCTGAAGTCCGTATTCAACAAATTCTTCCAGTTGCGGAAGTTCTTCTTCAGCTACCTGCGCCACGAATTTGCCAAGGGCAAGCCCGCCCTGGCTGAAATACGCATTGACATTGCGGGTCTGGTAATATCTCCAGGTAAACTTTTTATATTGTACTCTGTTCTTTCCAAATTCAACGGCGTTCACCTGTGCCTCCGCAGCACCGGAGAGGAACAGGAGGGCAAAAAAAAGGCGGCTGATCTTTCCCATAATCTTGTTTCTAAATTCGTCTGAATATCCGTCCTAAACCACTATTAATATACTAAAATTACACTATTTAGCCTATACTTATGCGCAACCATTACCAGGTCCACGTTTTTACTTTCAGTCCGATCCAGGAGAACACGTATGTGCTCGTGAACCAAAAAAAGCAGGCCATCATCATTGATCCGGGTTGTTATTCGCGTATAGAGGAACAACAACTGGAAAAGTTCATTGTTGACCGGGAACTGGATGTTCGGTTGCTCCTGAACACGCACTGTCATCTGGACCATGTTTTTGGAAACCGTTTCGTGGCCGCCCGCTGGAATCTTCAGCCATTTATCCACCCGGAAGAAAAGCCGGTACTGGACTATGCTCCGGTGGCCGGGCTGATGTGGAACCTTCCTTTCGACGCATACTCCGGAGACGTGAACTATCTTGAGGAGGGCGACAGCACCGGACTGGAAGACGAGCCGCTGGAGGTGATCCATGCGCCCGGACATTCACCCGGCAGCATTTGTTTTTACAGCCGCAACGATGGGTTTCTCATTGGAGGAGATGTTTTATTCCGCGGCAGCGTTGGGCGAACAGATCTGCCGGGCGGCAATTTTAACATTCTTGAAAAAAGCATCCGGGAAAAACTCTATCGGTTGCCAGATGAAACGATCGTTTACTCCGGACACGGCTCTTCCACTACCATTGGAGCCGAAAAGAAATCGAATCCTTACGTCTCCCTTTCCTGAGCTCATCGCCGCCGAAGAGCGGCCAGTTCTTTTCGTTCTGTGAACGCTACCAGACCTGCAAAGCTGAGCGATAACAGGATGCCCGCCAGGTGCGTGTACAGAACTGAGGGAGATTGCTCCCGGAACCACTGGTGTATCCCAAAAAGTCCTACACAGGTGATGATGTACCCGATGCTTTTTTTCCAGGCATAAGGCACCGGGTAGTATTTCTGTCCCTGCAGGTAACTGATCAGCATCATGAAGCCGTAACAAATAAGGCTGGCAATGGCACAGCCCATAAACCCGTAGGCTGGGATCAGCAGCGCGTTCAGCAGGATGGTAATGCCCGCTCCTGCCAGTGTGATCCAGGCTGCCATCAGGTTGCGGTTGGTGAGTTTGTACCAGATCGACAAATTGTAATAGATGCCCAGAAAAACTTTTCCCAGCATCAGCAGGGGTACTACCTTCAATCCTTCCAGGTATTCCGGATGTTTGCGGATGCCCATGAAATGTTTCCAGATATCGAGGAACAGCATCACGGATAAAAAACAGACACAGCAGGTGATCACAAAGAAGTTCATGACCCGTGCGTAGGTTTCCGGTGCTTTCCCTTCTTTGGATTGCCGGAAGAAAAACGGTTCGGCCCCCATTCGGAAAGCCGTAATGAACAGAGTGATGACCACTGCCAGTTTTGCATTGGCGCTGTAGATGCCATTGGCGGAACGTGCATCGTCTACACTGCCGGGATACAGCCGGGTCAGCATGATCCGGTCGATCGTTTCATTGACCATTCCTCCGAAACCTACGATCAGCAACGGTGCTGCATACACCAGCATCTGCCGGAGCAATGTTCTGTCTATCGAAAAGCGGAGGGCTGTTATTTCTTTCCACAGCAGCAAAAGAGTAAAGGCACTTGCCACCATATTGGCGATGATCACATACCCAATATCGATCGAAGGATCATAGAAGCGGGCCCACACAGTGTCTTCGCCCCGCTCGTAAGCACCTTTGCACCAGACGAGGAAAAACAGCACCAGTCCTATATTGGTGAGAATATTGAGAATTTTAATACCTGCGAATTTTCTGGGCCTTCCCTCATGCCTCAGCTTGGAAAAGGGGAGTACGGCCAGATTGTCGAGCGCCACAATCAGCAGGATCCACTGTATGTATTCCGGGTGTTCGCCAATGGCCAGGTAATCGGCCATCAGCTGGGTGGGTAATAGCAGCAGGCCGGTGAGCAGCAGGGTGAGGACAAGCAGAATGATTCCTCCGTTGTTGTAAATTTTTTCTTCCGCGTGATCTCTGGTGAACCGGAAATAGGAGGTTTCCATCCCGAAGGAATAGACCACCTGCAGAAAGGCGGCAGAGGCAAACAACACGGAGATATCGCCATATTTCTCTGAGGCGAAAATGCCCGTCAGCAGCGGTGTCAGCAGATAGTTCAGAAATCGGCCGAAGATATTGCTGAATCCGTACCAGAAAGTTTGGGATGCGAGTTGTCGGATGCTCAAGGAATTGTGTTTCAGCAAATTTATAGGGAAAAGGATCAATCCGCCAGCATTTCGTAAATTGAGGAAGAATCTACCGATATGAAACACATACTACTAACATTTTTGCTTTTTATCGTTACGTTTTCCGTCATTGCCCAGCAGCGACAGGCACGGCAGTTCCCCGGTAAAGTCAAATACGGGAAAACCGAGCTGGATGCCACGATCATTGACCTGCCTTATGCGGCCGGTGATGTGGAAGATGGATTGAAGGAATTCCTCGCCCGAAACAATGTGCAGGTCAAAGCGCGCAATGGTTTTTTTGAGGGAAGAGGGGTACATATTGATTCTTTTGATATCAAGATGTTTGATGTCTATTATAAAGTAGACAAGAGCAGTAAGTCGGGTTCCTGGCTTTATATCATTCTTACGGAGCCCAACGAGGATCCGGCTGCCCGCCATTCCCAGCATGCGGAAATGGCCGCGCTGAAAGGGGGAACATCTATTCTTTCCGCTATCCCTGCCGCTCTGGATGATTACGATTTCAACCTGAATGTACGCCGGCAGGAAGAGGAGATCCGGAAAATGGAACGCCGGATGATAACCCTTTCGGATAGTCAGTCGAAACTGGAAAAGCGAAAAGCAGAGGTGGAAGCGGAATTGGAAAAAATAAAAAAAGAACAGGAAGATCTCAAGAAAGAATCGGCCAATAAAAAAACGGCACTGGAGCAGTTCATCCAGCTTTCGGGCAGGCCAGTATGGAAAAAACCTTAATAGGGGCCGAACCGTTTATCGTTCAGCATGGTGGAATCCGTTAGCGTGCGGAGAAAAATGATCAGATCGTTCCGGTCGAAATCACTCAGCTGAATCCGGTTCTTCACCAGCGGATCCGTGGTAGGGCCGTTCACTACACCAAACCGGTAGTGGTCTATAACCGCGCTGACCGACCAGAAGCGTCCGTCGTGCCCATAAGGGCCGGTCTGGAAAATATTTCGCAGCGATGGCACCTTGAATTTCAGGGAATCGGCTGATTTACCGGTGATCTGCATACGGCCAACATCATTCAGGGAAGGCCGAACCGGCAGTCCGGTATTCCGATAGCTCAGGTCGGTGAACAATGGTTCGGTATGACAGGCACCACATCTCTGTTGAAACAGGGCATAGCCTCTTTGTTCAGCACTTGTAAACGTTCGTTCGCCGCGTTTTACCTGGTCATATTTACTGTTGGCAGAAACGATCATGCCCATGAACTGGCTCAGCGCTCTCAGCATGTTTCGGGAATCGATCACATCTGTCTGAAAGGCTTCGCGGAACATGCGTTTGTAGGATGTGTCTGCATTCAGTTTGCGGATAATATTCTCCACCGTTTCCGCCATTTCATTAGGTGCGGTGATGGGGGCAAGTGGCTGTACTTCCAGATGATTGATACCACCGTCCCAGTGGAATTCTTTGTGCCAGGCCAGATTGAACAGGGGCTGGGCATTGCGGGTGGTGAACTGATCGGCAACGCCATGACTGAAATCATGGTCCAGCGTAGCGAATCCGGCAAACTGCTGGTGGCAGGAGGCACAGGGAAAATTCCCATCGGCCGATAATCTTCCATCATAGAAAAGCCGGCGACCCAGCTCAAATCCTTCCTTTGTGGGCGGATTGTTGCGGAACAGATCCGATGGAGGGGGAAAGCCGGAAGGAATCGTCAATACCAGCGGGGTAGGCCCTTTGGGAGCATTGGCATCTGTTTTCCTGCATGATTCGAAGACAGACAGAATAATAACCGATATACTTATTAATAACCCTATCGTATATATTTTTCTCATCTGCCGGTGATGCGGTTGATGCTGAACATACGGGCATAATTATCGGCAAATTTTTCTGCCATTACCCCGGGTTTCATAACGGTAGGGCTGGATGCGATGCGCAGACTTTCTTTGCCATCGAACCAGTTGGCGAGCTCAGCAGTAAGCTCGATGCTGATCTCTTTATCCAGTTGAATAGGTGCCGGCAGGCTGATTTTTCGCAGGGCATTTTCGCCGATCCGGAAGCCACCAATATGATAGGCGAACTGCTGGTTGGCTGCGGTAGATGCGGGAGACCGGCCTTCCAGTTTGGCGAAGATATAGCCGGTATTCCAGGTCCAGAACATACCGTTGGTGGGATCCAGGGCGCCGGACTGGGCGCCGCTCACATTCCGGGTGCTGTCTACCCCGATCCAGAAATGCAGGCTGTCGTAACTTCCCGGTTCAGCGGAAAAGGAGAATGATTGTGAGGCCTGATCCAGTCCATCGATCAGGTGATAACTGTTTTGTTCACTTGTGCGGGTTCCTGCCGGGCCGGTCAGTTCTATGTTGGACAGATAGAAACGGAAGCGGGTGATCTGAAACAGTTCATTCGATCCGTTCCGGTATGCCCTGCTGGTATCTATCCGTGCACCGAAGGCCAGAACGTTGACCTGTAAAGACACGGTGGCTCCGGGTTGTTCTTCGCTCTTTTCCTTCCCGCAGGAATGGAGTAGGAGCAGAACTAAGAACCATGCCAGACAATTTTCTATCTTCATCTCCCCAAATTTACAGATAAACCAGGTGAATTGTTATGAGGATGGTCATACAGCGCGTCTCTGAAGCTTCGGTAAAAGTGAACGGTGAGGTTCGCGGTGCCATTGGTCCGGGGCTGCTGATCCTGATGGGTGTTGAGGAAGCGGATACCAGCGCGGATGTCGACTGGCTGGCCGCCAAGTGTATAAATTTACGCATTTTTAACGATGATCAGGGTGTGATGAACTGTTCGCTGCTCGACAAAGGATACGATATCCTGCTGATCAGCCAGTTTACGCTGCATGCCTCCACGAAAAAAGGAAATCGGCCATCGTATATCCGTGCAGCCAGGCCGGATCATGCGGTACCGTTGTATGAGCAGCTGATCGCGGCATTGTCGAAGGGATTGGGAAGGCCGGTACAAACAGGGGTTTTTGGGGCCGATATGCAGGTAGAGCTGGTGAACGACGGGCCGGTCACGATCTGGATGGATTCCAAACAAAAAGAATAATATGACTATAGCAGAAGCGCAACAGCAGGTTGACGGGTGGATCCGGACGGTGGGCGTCCGGTATTTCAGTGAACTTACGAATATGACTATTCTGACAGAGGAAGTAGGGGAGCTGGCGAGGATCATGGCCCGGAAATACGGAGACCAGAGTTTCAAGGAATCGGATAAAAAATACGAACTGGCTGATGAGATAGCGGATGTGCTGTGGGTGCTGATCTGTCTGGCCAACCAGACAGGCGTGGATTTGACACAGGCACTGGAGAAAAATTTTGAGAAAAAGAACATTCGCGACAAAGACCGGCACCGGCAGAATGACAAGCTCTCCGGCTAATTATCTTACATTTGCACCATGGTAGTTACAGATCAAAATAAGTTTCAGGCGATTATTTCTCATGCCAAAGAATATGGATTCGTATTTCCTTCTTCCGAGATCTATGACGGCCTTAGTGCTGTATATGATTACGGTCCGTGGGGATCGGAACTAAAGAAAAATATCCGGGATTCGTGGTGGTCGGAAATGACGCGTATGCACGACAACATCGTGGGCATTGATTCGGCTATTTTCATGCATCCGACTACATGGAAAGCATCCGGGCACGTAGATAATTTCAGTGATCCGATGATCGACAATAAGGATAGCAAGAAGCGTTATCGGGTGGATCATCTGATTGAAGGGTTTGCCGATGAACAGGCCAAAGCCGGCAAGCAGGAAGTAGCGGAGCATGTGGTGGCGGAGATGGATAAATTACTCGCCGCTAATGATCTTGCGGGATTAAAAATGCTGATCGAGGAATACAAAATGCCCTGTCAGGTCAGCGGAACCGTCAACTGGACGGATGTTCGGCAGTTCAACCTGATGTTCTCCACACAGCTGGGCAGTCTGGCCGAGGAATCTGATCAGATCTATCTGCGTCCGGAAACGGCACAGGGGATTTTTGTCAATTTCCTGAATGTGCAAAAGACTGCAAGGATGAAAATACCTTTCGGTATTGCGCAGGTGGGTAAGGCATTCCGGAATGAGATTGTGGCGCGACAGTTCATCTTCCGGATGCGGGAGTTCGAACAGATGGAGATGCAGTTCTTCATCCGCCCTGGTTCTCAGAAAGAATGGTATGCCTATTGGAAAGAAGAGCGGATGAAATGGCATTTGTCGCTGGGCTTCCCCAAAGATATGTACCGGTTTCACGACCATACCAAGCTGGCACATTATGCGGATGCCGCGGTGGACATTGAATTCCAGTTCCCGATCGGATGGAAGGAAGTGGAGGGAATCCATTCCCGTACTGATTTTGATTTGTCGAGCCACCAGCAGTTCAGCGGTAAGAAGCTACAGTATTTTGATCCGGAGATCAACCAGAATTATGTACCATACGTGATCGAAACCTCGATTGGTCTGGACCGTATGTTCCTGCTTACACTGAGCCATGCCTATGCAGAAGAGAAGTGGACGAAGGAAGACGGATCGGAGGACAGTCGCACAGTATTACGTTTCCCTGCCAAACTGGCGCCGATCAAGCTGGCGGTATTGCCACTTACAAAAAAAGATGGACTGCCGGAAATCGCGCGGGATATCATTAAGGATTGCCGACAGGATTTCTATTGTTTCTATGAGGAGAAGGACAGCATTGGTAAGCGTTACCGCCGTATGGATGCGCTGGGAACACCGTTCTGTGTAACGGTGGATCACCAAACCAAAGAGGATAGTACGGTTACGATTCGTCACCGCGACAGCATGCAGCAGGAGCGGGTGCCGATCGCTTCGATCAAAGAACTCGTAAGGGCATCGATGAAATAACTAAAAAACCTCCGGAATTCGGAGGTTTTTTTTATAGTAACCTGATCAGTTATCCGTAGAGTTCGAAATGGATATCTTTTTTGGAATAACCCAGTGCTTCCAGATTTTTACGGGCATCATCGATCATGTTTTTCCATCCGCAGAGGAAGAATTGTGCGTCTGGTTTTTGTTGGAGCAGCTGTTGGTAAACCTTATGTACATAGCCGTGTTCCGCCCCTTCCCATGTTTCCCGGCTAAGGGAGGGTGTAAAGGTGAAGCCGGGTTCTTTCTTTTCCAGTTCCCGGAATTCATCGTAATAGAGCAGATCGGTTTTTTTTCTGCAGCCGAAGATCAGGTGAATTTTCTGGTGAGGTATCTGATGTTCACAGATATGGCGGATCATACTCCGGAAGGGGGCAATGCCCGTGCCGGTGCAGATCAGGAAGAGTTCTTTATCGAGTGTTTCCGGTAACGTAAATTTTCCCTGTGGGCCGCGGAACGGTACGGTGGAACCGATGGTCCAGTTTTGGAAGATATATTCCGTGCCTTTTCCTCCGTCTGCTTTTACAATCACCAGTTCAAAACGGTTGGAACCATTTGGGTTAGAGGCAATGGAGTAGCTTCTCCAGCGTTCGGAATTTTTTTCACCGATAGGAAGATCGAGGGTCACGAACTGACCGGGTATAAAATCGAAAACATCCAGTTCCGGTACTTCGATGATGAACCGGTGAGTTAGTGGGGCTTCCTCCAGGAGGGATACGACGCGCCCCGTGCGCCAGGGTTGCACTGCCATTCTGTTGGGTTGTTTGTATCTAAGATACAATAAAATGAAACTTTACCCATTCAGATTATTGACGAACGAATTTCCGGACGAGCTGGTATTTCCGGTCGTTACTCGTTATGGTTAGTATATACGTTCCGGAGGGCAGGGCAGACACATCCACCGTGCCACTTCCGTAGCCGGTGTTACGGTTATAGAGGAGTTGTCCGCCCAGATTCCATACCTGCACCTGTATGCTGCGGATATTCAGCATCGTACCCGTCTGATAGTTCACCACATTTCGTGTGAGGGTGGGGAATACGCTGGCAATAAAATTCCGGTCGTTCCGGATAGGATCATTGATGCCTGTGGGTAATTGAACGGCATTGCCGATATAGGAAACGAACATACCATTTCCATGTGTTCCTACCAGCAGGGTATTGTCTTTCCACCGATAGGCGAGTGACTGAACGATGGAGGTGTTCATCATGGTACTTTTATTAGAGGCGGAGCCATCTTCTCTTGACCAGATCGTTCCCGTTGAATTGATGGTGTTGGTACTGAAAAGGCCTACTGTGGTGCCCACATAGTATTCCACACCGGTGGTTTTAGCAACAATTTCGCAACTGCGGACCGATGGCAGGCTAAGATTGCCTTCTACCGACTGCCAGATAGGGGAGCTGGCGGTTGCGTTGCCCGTCCAGAATATGGATAGGACATTGTAGTTAGAGACTACTACCATCACGGTATCATG
>CANHUD010000016.1 GCA_947463665.1 Sphingobacteriales bacterium | reverse complement strand
TTCCTGATGGAAGCCAATACTACCTACAATTTTGTGGCACGTGTCAATATTCAGGGCGATCAGCTGACGGCCAACAATGAACGGGTGAATGAAATCACCACTTCCAGTCCGGGAGCAGCTCCTACCAACCTGGCCGGTGTAGTTTGCAATGGCACAGAAGTCAGACTGAAAGCGAATACCTCAAACGGCAGGATCTCCTGGTTCACCAGTGCTGCCGCCGCTTCTCCGTTTACTACTTCTACCACCGGCGCAACGATCACTACCAATCAGGTAACGTCTGATAAACGTTATTTTGCGGCCACGAACGACATTCGTGGCAGTGTGGGCCCGGTCAATAAATTGGTATTCCCCAGTGGCGGATACAACGAATTCAACGGAAACTTTGTGCGTTTCTCCAATCAGGTACCTATGCTTATCGAATCTGTGCGGATGTATACGGGCAATCCCGGGAAAATAAACATTATACTCGCGGATATCGTGAGCGAGAATGGAACCGGTGGTTATTCTTATCGCAACAGAGGCCAGCGAACCTTTCAGGTAACCAACAGCAGGCCAACGGCTCAGGCAGGCGTCCTTACGGAGAACAATCCGGCAGATACAGGACTCATCTATAACCTCAACTTCCAGGTTGCAGAGCCAGGAAACTATGTTCTGATCATGCAGTGTACGGAAGGAGCTACTATTTACAGAAACAACAATATACCGCTGCCTGGCCCTTACCCTCTGCAGCTGAATGGCAACAGTAATCTTTTCACGTTCACCGGCAACAGTGTGGTATCCCCCAGTGATCCCAACAACTTCTATTATTTCTTTTACGATATGAAGGTCAGCACACTGGAAGGCTGCCCCAGTCCGCGCGTACCCATTACCGCTACAGACAATGTTCTGCCGGTCGTTTCCCAGAGCGGCAACACCTTATCAAGTTCGCTGGCAAATGGAAATCAGTGGCGTCTGAACGGTACGGATATAGCCGGTGCCAATCAGCAACAATTTATCGCCACCACCTCAGGTCTCTACCGGGTAGCCAACACCGAACCGATGGGCTGTATCGGCCTTTCCAATGAACTCAATGTGGTTGTTACCTCCGTGAACAACGTAGATCCGGCTAAAATTGGCCTGTTGCTGGCACCCAATCCGAACAGAGGATTATTCAATGTGCAGTTCCGCGTTAAAGGAAGAGAACAGCTGGACATTGCGGTACTCAATATTTCCGGACAGCAGGTCTACCGCCAGTCGTACGATACATTCAGCGGCGATTTCAATCAGAACATCCAGCTGCCAAAAGTAGCTCCGGGTATCTATATGCTGAAAGTCACACATGGTAAAGATCACTATCTCAAGCGGATACTAATCGACTAATAATTAATAAACTTCAAAAGGCCCGTGCAGCATGATTGCACGGGCCTTTTTTTAGTTTCCGGTTTCAATTATTCCGCTGCAACCCAGGTCAGACAACATTCCGGGAATGTCTTACCAAATACCATCAGGAATTTCTCTCTAAACTGAACGGATAGCATGTATGTTTCAGGATCTTTCTGCACAATGTCTGTGATTTTTATATCTTCCCGGAAATCCACCTCCCCTTTTCCATACCATTTGAATACAGCTTCTTTTGTGCTCCAACAGAGTGTTTCCAGTAAAAAAGGGATGGCATGCTGTTGAAGCAGTTTTTCCTGTTCTTCTGGACGTAGAAATTTATGCAACACTTTCATCACTTTGGGCGAATAACACTCCACATCTATTCCAACCGATGTAGTGGAAGAAAGAATGGTTGCGGCATATTTTCCGGAATGTGAAATGGAAAACTGACAGGCGGAGTCGGGTAGATACGGTTTTTCAGCCGGGTTGGAGACGATCTGATCAACCGGAAAGGCCGGGTCCATCCAACGCAGGAGATAACGGCCTGCAGCATGCTGCAGTCGCTTTTGGGGATGACGAATTTCGCGCAACCCCAGCGGTTGTTGAAGAAAAAACGATTCACTCTCCGTGATCTCCCACACAGCCAGTGATCCGCTCCCGTTGATATCTTGTTGAAAAAACAATGGCATACCCCGCTGAAAAATGCGAATTTCGCGTTCTTTTAAGGGTATACCAAAAATCAGGTTATGATTCTGTCAGACAAACGTATTCTGGAAGAAATGGAAAAGGGAACCATCGTTATTCAGCCCTATGAACGAGAGGCGCTGGGTAGCAATTCCTATGATGTTCATCTGGGGAAATGGCTGGCCACCTATAAAAATCATATTCTGGACGCCCGGGTACATAACCAGATCGAGTATTTCGAAATCCCGGAAGACGGGTTTGTACTGTATCCGCATGTTTTCTACCTTGGCGTAACCCTTGAATACACAGAAACGCATGTACATGTACCTTTCCTGGAGGGGAAGTCCTCTACCGGCAGGTTAGGGATTGATATCCATGCCACGGCCGGAAAAGGGGATGTTGGTTTCTGCGGCAACTGGACACTGGAAATCTCTGTAAAACAACCCGTTAAGGTTTATGCAGGAATGCCCATCGGTCAACTGATCTATTTCCCTGTAGAAGGAGAAATCGAAGTTAAATACAACGAAAAAAAGAACGCGAAATACGCACAGCAGATCGATAAGCCGGTGGAAAGCATGATGTGGAAGAACCGCTTCTAAACAGTCCCGTATTTTTCCTGCCAGGCCACCAGCCAGATCACTACCCTGCTGTACGTCCGGGTCCCTTCCGGCTGGTCGTTCCACCGAAGATAGCGGTCATAAAACGCATCCACCCACTCCCCGATCACCGTATCGTACCGTTGAAGAAACAGACGATATTCCCGGATGTCAGCTCTTACAGCGGGTGTTACCGACTCCCAGATCATACTTGCGGCAGTTGAATCTACCTGCCGGAGTTCCCGATGGGCATAGAGGAACATGTTCAGATAAGAGGAATACTGCGTGCATGCATCAGCAGAGGCTGTGGCCGCCAGATGTCCGATAAAACTGGCTTCATCCTCCCGGGCATATCCGAGTTGATGAGCCATTTCATGAGCGGTGACAAACGGAATCATAAACTGTGGAATGGCAGTATTTACCTGCGCTTCCCCCGTAAATGGATTGAAATAGCCGGAATACCCCAGATAATTACCGATAAATCCAAACATAGAGGCTTTAACAGACAAGGGTTCCGGATCCGGAATGGGTAACCGTGATGCCAGCTTCCGGTATCCCTGAAGCGGATAATGCCCCCTATCCTTTGGCCCGGAAGAAAGTTGCTTCGGCCGAATCGATATAAGCCGGTCGCGCAGCCCGGTGGTCAACCGCAACAGGGCTGTATCCGATGGTGTACGCTCTGCCAGTCCCAATTGGGAAGCCACACCCGTCCGCTCATAATTCATCCCCCACAGTAAATTGAAAATCAGGTATATACAGGCTGAAATGAAAATTCCCGACATCAATGCCCGTTTTATGTAAGGCCTGTTGATTTGCCCGTTGCGTACAATCATCACTGTACGGACAAGCAGAAAAACAAGCCATAAAATAGCTAATATGTACAGCAAATCCCCCACACTGAACGGCAACCAGCCCGTAAGTCGGCGGAGCAGTTTCCCGATCAACAGGTAAGCACCCCGGGCATAGAATTGTTCAATTCGTTCCGGGGCCAGCTGCACCCATTGCACCAGTAAAATGGCCAGGATTAACCCCGTCCACCGGAATGTTTTGTTTCGCAACAGCATAAATTGGAAATTAATGGAATTCTCAATACCTTTGCATCCCTTAATCAGGAAGGTCATGTCAGTTCGCCGGGAATATGATATAGCGTTTGTCGGCTTAAAACCCGGTGTTCATGAATATACCTATATGGTTGGGGAGCTCTTTTTTGAATCCTATCCTCCGCAGGAATTTTCTGAACCGAATGCAAAGGTACGGCTGTTGCTTGAAAAGAGCTCAACGTTCATGTTGCTTAAGTTCTTTGTGGATGGTTCGGTAATGTCCAGTTGTGACAGGTGTGGCAATCCGCTTAAAGTGGATTTGTGGGATGAATTTGAGATGCTGGTCAAACTGGTGGATGATCCGGAACGGATGAACGAAGAAGAGGAAGATCCCGATGTTTTCTATATTTCAAGAGGAGAAAGTCTTCTTAATGTTGAAAACTGGATCTACGAATTTGTAACACTGAGTGTACCTACACACCGGATTTGTCCGGAAGATGAGCAGGGACATTCAACCTGTAACCAGGATGTGCTGAAAAAAATCAGCCAGCTGGAACAGGAAAAACAAGAAACGCAGAACCCCCTTTGGAAGGGACTCGATAAATTCAGGAATTTATAAATTGTAAGATATGCCAAATCCGAAACGCAGGCACTCTCAACAACGCAGTGCGAAAAGAAGGACACATTACAAGGCTGAAAAAGTAACCCTCAGCAAAGACAGCACTACAGGTGAGATTCATGTTCGCCACCGCGCTCACGAAAGTGAAGGCAAGCTGTATTACAGAGGAAAGCTGGTAGCTGAAAAGTCGCCGATCTAAGCAATACTTGTTCTTATTTGTGAAAAGTAAAAAATAGAAATTGTCCCACCGGGACAGTTTTTTATTTTTTACTTTTTTATTATTGATCACAATAAAACATATTTGCACCCATGAAGATCGGTTTAGATATGATGGGGGGTGATTATGCCCCATCGGAAGCTGCGAAAGGCATCCGAAAATATCTGGAAAACAACTCCGCTCCTGCTCATCTGGTGCTGACGGGAATCCAGGAGCAGGTGTTATCCTGTTTGGACAATGAAGGAATTGATCCTTCAGCATATACCCTGGTTCATGCTTCGCAGGTGATCGATATGCATGAACATCCAACAAAAGCCCTGAAGGAAAAACAGGACTCCTCCATTGCCATCGGTTTTCATCTGTTGGCAACAGGTAAAACGGATGCTTTCATCAGTGCTGGTAATACCGGAGCCATGATGGTTGGCTCCCTTTTCAGTATAAAACCCATCGAAGGCGTGCTGCGTCCTTCCATCGGTGCTTTTATGCCGAGGGAAAATGGGAAGAACGGCTGGTTGATGGATGTGGGCCTGAATGCCGATTGCAAACCGGAAAATCTTCTGCAATTCGCCATCCTGGGCTCACTTTTCGTGCAACAGGTCTGGAACATAGCGCAACCCCGTGTAGCATTGGTAAACATTGGAGAAGAAGAAGGAAAGGGTAATCTGCTTACACAGGCCGCCTATCCTTTGTTGAAAAACAGCGATAAGATCCATTTTGTGGGCAATGTGGAAGGACGTGACATCTTTCTTGATAAAGCGGATGTGATGGTCTGTGAAGGGTTCACCGGAAATGTGATCCTCAAACTCGCAGAAAGTTTTTATGACCTCACCCAGCGACACGACGCGAAAGATCCTTTTTTCCAACGGTTCAATTTTGAACAATACGGAGGTGTGCCGGTACTGGGCATAAACAAACCGGTTATTATCGGCCATGGCATCTCCGGTGAAGAAGCTTTCTGCAATATGATCCAGATGGCTGAAAAGATTATACAGTCAGAACTTATGGACAAAATAAAAGCTAGTTTTCTAACGGCTGGACCGGCCGAAGGCTGACACTTCTTTTCCATACTTTTACTCCGCAAGTGGAGGAAATCAAACTTGAGCGGCTGGTAGAAATTAAAACTAGCCCGTATCTTGCAACCCGAAAATTAACTATACAATGAAACGAATCCAACCAGTTATCGTATTGCTCTTTATTGTATCCGCTATTTCTGCTTCTGCACAGGAAAAAAAATCTCCGTTGAGCGGAGTAATTGGTGCCAATTTTGAATTTGGCGGCGACCGGGTTGCAGAAATTTATTTCACCAATGGAAATACTCAATCCGTACGTGCAGGACAGGGTGGCCATTTTTATGCAGGTGCAGAATATCGTTTCCCTAAAGCACAGAAACTAGCGCTCCGTGGAACGGTTGGCATAAAATATGTAACTACAGCCGCTGATAATGCACATATCCGACTGACACGAATCCCCCTTCAGTTCACAGCAAATGTGTATCCCGTTCAAAAATTGCGCATTGCAGCCGGCCTTTCCGCACATACCGGCATCCGCTTCAACGCAGACGGCATTATGCAGAACCTGAGTTTTCAATCAGCGAATGGCCCTGTTTTTGAAATTGCCTATGCAGGCATAGGTCTTACCTATACCGCTATGAAATACAAAAACAAAGAGTACGGAGATGTATATTCAGCCAATGCTTTTGGCTTTTCCTTCTCCACTACATTCGGCAAGAAAAAGAAATAACCCTGTCAGAAAAAAGCCGCCAAAAAAAGATGATTTTTTTTGCAATCAATGACGCAAAAATTTGGGTTGAATATAAAAACGCTTATCTTTGCAATCCCTTTAACGGGGTGATGCCTTAAACGGCTAGATGATCTCGTAGCTCAGCTGGTAGAGCAATACACTTTTAATGTATGGGCCCTGGGTTCGAGTCCCAGCGGGATCACAAAAAAACCACTCTCCTGAGTGGTTTTTTTGTGCCCTCACTTACCTGGATGTTCCTTTTAAATTATTTTAACTCATCCAACCGTTACCTTTGCTTTTCAATTTTCACAGATGGCTTTTTTTCAGGATAAAGTTGTTGTAATTACAGGCGGAACAGATGGCATCGGACGGGCTCTGGTAGACCGTCTCATGCAGCAAGGTGCCCGCGTTGCTACCTGCGGGCGCAGTCAGGATAAACTCTATGCCCTGCAGATGGAGTATTCCGGACAAAGCCTGCATACCATGGTGGCAGATGTGAGTCGCTTTGAAGACTGCGAACGATTCATCGCTTCTACCATCGAAACCTTTGGCACCATCGATGTCCTGATCAACAACGCCGGTATGTCCATGCGAGCGGAAGTAAAAGAGATGGATGTTACGGTAATCAGCAAACTGATGGATGTCAATTTCATGGGCGCGGTGTACTGCACGAAACTGGCCCTGCCGGAAATCATGCGAAACAAAGGAACCGTTGCCGGCATTTCCTCTGTTGCCGGTTACCGCGGACTTCCGGGAAGAAGTGGCTATTCTGCTTCCAAATTCGCCCTGCAGGGTTTTCTGGAATCCCTCCGTACCGAAATGATGGATGCCGGGGTGAACGTAATGTGGATCAGTCCCGGATTTACCGCCTCCAACATTCGGTTTACCGCCCTGAACAAAGAAGGTAACCAACAGGGTGAGTCTCCCATGGATGAAGGAAGCATGATGACGGCTGAAGAATGTGCCGGTCATATTCTGAAGGCCATTGAAACGAGAAAACGTACGCTGGTACTAACCTTTACAGGCAAGCGTGCCGTGTTCATGAATCGTTTTTTCCCTTCCCTGGCCGATAAACTGGTACATAAGTTCTACTATCGCAGCGGCAAACTGATTCGCTAAACTATGATACAAGTTCAGGGCAGATTCTGATTCTTACTTAGTACCTTTGACAACACCTAACATAAGCACTCCAATTCCTTCACCTGCATGCCTGTTCTCACCCTCACATCAGATATCGGTCGCCGTGACTTTCTCGCAGGAGCGGTGAAGGGCCAGATCCTTCAGGTAAACGAGGCTTTCCAACTGGTAGACATCACCCATGATCTTTCTCCTTTTAACTACGCCCATGCAGCCTATGTAGTTAAAAATGTGATTCGTAACTTTCCCCCAGACTGCTTTCATATGGTCTTGTCGAACCTCTTTCACCAACGGCCGGATCACCTGCTGGTAGCCCGTTTGGGCGATCAGTACCTGGGCATGGCGGATAATGGACTCATCACCATGATCGCAGAGGGAAAACCAGATGAGGTAGTGGTGATTCCGCTCGACCGCCAACAGGTCCGCAACACGCTTTATTGCACCCGTGTACTCGCCCAGGCTTTTACAGATATGCTCTCCGGACGGCCACTTGCCAAACTGGGTGAAACTGAATATCCCATCCAGAGCAAACATCCGTTGCGGCCTCTGTTGGGAAACAACTACATCGAAGGACAGATTATATTCATCGATCATTTTGAGAATGTGGTGGTCAATATTACCCGCGATGAATTCGAAGCACAACGGAAAGGACGCAGTTTCAAGATCATTTTCCGAAGGGATGCAACAGTTGATCGCATCAGTGAGTCTTATGCCGATGTTTCCGAAGGGGATAAACTCGCGCTGTTTAATTCCGCCGGCTATCTGGAGATCGCCATCAATAAAGGCAATGCTGCCGGACTTTTCGGACTGCAGGGATATTCGGAAAAGGCCGCTACCCAATCGCAGTTCATGCAAAGCCGCCTCTATTACCAGACCGTCCGCGTCATGTTTGAATAATCGTTCTTTACTCCGTTCTTTTTGCATTTTTTTGATTAGGTTTGCCCGTCCTTTTGCTAAAAAACTGGGAACCGTATGCGTTTTAACAAGATCAACAACATTACAGGCTGGATTGTCTGGGCCATTGCTTCCACCGTTTATATTCTGACGGCTGAAGCAGGCGGTAGTTTATGGGATTGCGGCGAATTCGTCTCAAGCTGTTTTAAAGTTCAGATCCCCCACCCGCCCGGGGCACCGTTATTCGTGCTGATCGGACGGTTGTTCATCATCGTATTCGGAAATGATCCGCTCTCTGCGGCAAAGGCCGTGAACCTGATGAGCGCTCTTGCCAGCAGTTTCACCATCCTTTTCCTCTTCTGGTCGATCACCCATTTCGCCCGAAAAATCTACCACAAAGAAGCCGCTGAACTGAGCGGCTCCCAGATCTTCACCGTTATGGCTGCCGGTGTAGTAGGTGCGCTGGCCTATACCTTCAGCGATTCCTTCTGGTACAGTGCCGTAGAAGGGGAAGTATACGCGCTCTCCTCCCTTTTCACCGCCCTGGTTTTCTGGATGATGCTCAAATGGGAACATGCGGCCGATACATTCGGTGCCGATAAATGGATCATCCTGATCTTCTTCATGATGGGCCTATCCATTGGGGTACACCTGCTGAACCTGCTGACCATCCCGGCCATCGTAATGATCTATTACTTCAAACGCTACCGGGTTACCGCATGGGGCACTTTCTGGGCCTTTGTGGCAGGTTGCGCCATTACCGGTATAACACAGAAATTCGTGATCCAGTACACCGTTAAAGGGGCTGGTCATTTCGATATTTTCTTTGTGAACTCCCTCGGCCTTCCATTCTTCAGCGGATTTATTTTCTACTTCCTGCTGCTGGCCGGTCTGATCTGGTACGGCATCCGGTTCGCCTCCGGAGGTCAGTTATCTTCCGTTAAATTCATCATTTGGCTGTCGCTCCTGATCTTCACCGTTGCCTTCCCGCTGATCGGTGTTGGCTCAACGGTCGGTCTGGTTATAAAAAGTGTGGTGGCCATCGGTGTTGCCTATGGCATCACCAGCTATGGATATGATGCGCTCAAACGGAATCCTTATTTCCTGAAACTGGCCCTCTGGTGTTTCACCTTCATGCTCCTGGGTTACTCTACGTATGTGACCACGATGATACGCTCCAATTCGGATCCTGCGGTGGATATGTACAACGTGGACAATCCGATGAGCCTTGTGGGCTATCTGGGCCGAGAACAATATGGCGATTTCCCGCTGATCTACGGACAGGTATTCACCGCTTCCCCGGTGGATTATCAGGAAGGAGAAACCAAATATGTGAAAGCCGGTGACAAGTATGTAGTAGCCGGAAAAGACGTGAAGCCGGAATATGCTTCAGAAGATATGATGTTCCTGCCGCGGGTCTGGGATGCCAGTAACGACCAGGGACATGCGGATTTCTACAAACGCTGGCTGAACCTGGAAGACGGTGAAAAGCCCACACAGCTTCATAACATTCAATGGGCCCTCTCCTACCAGATCGGCTGGATGTACCTCCGTTATTTCGGATGGAATTTCATCGGCAAACAAAACGATGTACAGGGCTTCGGAAATGTCCGCGATGCCAATACCATAACCGGTATAGCAGCGGTGGACAATGCCCTTCTGGGCAACCAGTCGAAACTCCCGCAGACCCTGCGCGAAAACAAAGCGAACAACAAACTCTTCGCACTCCCGCTGATCCTCGGACTGATCGGCATGCTGTTCCAGTATAAAAAAGATGAAAAGGATTTCCTGGTATCCTTCCTGCTGTTTTTCTTCACCGGACTGGCCATCGTGTTCTACCTCAACCAGGCCGGTAACCAGCCCAGGGAACGGGATTATGCCTATGTAGGCTCCTTCTACGCCTTCGCCATCTGGATCGGACTCGGTGTGATGCAGGTGAAAGAATGGCTGCAGAAACTCCTGCCCTCCAACATCGCCAATCTAACGGCCGCACTGGTCACCCTGCTGGCCGTGCCGGTACTGATGGCCTCCCAGGAATGGGATGACCATGACCGCAGCAAGAAAACGCTGGCACGCGACCTCGCCAGAAATTATCTCGAAAGCTGTGCTCCCAATGCCATTCTTTTCTCCTACGGTGATAACGATACCTACCCGCTCTGGTATGCCCAGGAAGTAGAAGGCATTCGCCGTGATGTGCGCGTGATCAATTACAGCCTGCTGGGAATCGACTGGTATATCAACCAGCTGCGTTATAAAGTCAATGAAAGTGCTCCGATCGATGTGATCTGGGGACCTGAAAAAATTGAAGGTGGCAAGCGTGATTATATCCGCCTGTACGAACAAAGTGGTTTCGATCAGAACCGCTATGTAGATCTCTACAGTCTGATGAAAGACTTTGTAGGAAGCGATGATCAGAAGAACCAGATCCCCATGAACGATGGTTCCTACATGAACTACCTGCCGGTGAAAAAAGTAAGCATCCCGGTAGATGCCAGTGTAGTTAAAGCCAATGGAACCGTAACCAAAGAAGATAGTATTGTTAATGAGCTGCGGTTTGAGATCGGCAAGAACATCCTCATGAAAAATGACCTGGCTGTTCTGAACATCATAGCCGCTAACAAATGGCAGCGTCCGATCTACTTTACCTCACCGGGTTCTCAGCAGCTTGGGTTCGACAGCTACCTGCGTTCGGATGGAATGACGTACCGACTGGTACCTGTGGCCATTGCACAGCAAAACAGCGTGAATGCCGATCGCGCCAAAGACGTGATGCTTTCCAAATTCAGCTTCGGCAATGCACAAACGAAAGGTGTGTATTTTGATGAAGAGAATCGCCGTCACCTCATCAGCATCCGGCAATCGTACGCAGAAGCAGCGATGAATCTGGCAGACCGCGGACGGAAAGACGATGCGAAAGCGCTGCTGAAGAAAGTTGACCAGGGAATGCTGGAAGAGAACATCCCCTACGGTATGGTCAGCAGAGGCAACCAGCACAACTGGGTGAGCACGCAACTGACGGAAGCCGCCTACAAAGCAGACGATCAGCAGCTGGCAGCTAAAATCGGACAAAAAGTGCGCAAGGATGTGGAAGAGCAACTCGCCTACTACGCATATCTTGGCAACATGAACGTGATGGAGCTCCGTCAGGCCATTCAGGATATTCTGGAAAACAAGGCAGACAACCTGAACAACCGCCAGCGCAGCATGTTCCAGGAAATACGTATGGCATTTGGTTTGAAAGATTACCTCGATAATCTGGAGCGCTCTTACAAAAGTCCGGTTCCGGCACTCGAAACACCCGGTACCATCAACAACAGATAAGGCTCAAACCTGATAGAGAAAAGACCGCCTCTACGGAAGCGGTCTTTTTTTATGCGCGTTCGGGAAAAAAAAATGTACTTTGTCGGCTATCCACTCAACCGAAGCGCTGCCTATCTGTAATTATAAACAGAAAGCATGAAAGGATTTCAATTTACCCATTTCCATCCGGACGATCAGCAGAAAACTACGTTTGAAAAGCTGCTTGACCTGTTCATGCAGCTATTGAACTATACCAATGGAGATGCCGGAGAAGCACTGAACTGGCTCACTCAGCTGGATAAAAAATACCAGCTGACCAACGAAGACTACGGTATGGGCGATTTCATTGATGACCTCAAACAAAAAGGGTACATCGATGAACAACAACAGAACGGTGAATTCCGTATCACCCCCAAAACAGAACAAAGCATCCGCAAACGCAGTCTGGATGAGATTTTCGGCAAACTGCGCAAATCCCGCAGCGGCGATCACCAGACCTTCAAACCGGGAGCAGGAGGAGACATCAATCCGGAAACAAGACCTTTTCAGTTTGGCGACCAGCTGGAGCAGATCGATTTTGTAAGCTCCATCCGCAATGCTCAGATCCATCACGGAATCGACTCGTTCCGTATGCATGAAGACGATCTGGAAATTCGGGAAACCGACTATAAAACGCAGACTTCCACCGTTCTGATGATCGACATCTCCCACTCGATGATCCTGTACGGAGAGGATCGCATCACGCCGGCCAAAAAAGTGGCCATGGCACTCAGCGAACTCATCACCACCAAATATCCAAAAGACACACTGGATATCGTGGTTTTCGGGAACGATGCCTGGCCGGTAGAGATCAAAGACATCCCCTACCTGCAGGTAGGCCCCTACCATACCAATACCGTAGCAGGACTTGAACTGGCGATGGATATCCTCCGGAGACGAAAAAATCCCAATAAACAGATCTTCATGATCACCGACGGCAAACCGACCTGCCTGAAGATCGGCGGAAAATATTACAAAAACAGCTTCGGGCTGGACCGTAAAATCACCAACCGATGCCTGAACCTGGCTGCCCAATGCAAAAAACTCAAGCTGCCGATCACCACGTTCATGATCGCCAGCGATCCCTACCTGCAACGATTTGTTTCAGAATTCACCGAAACCAATCAGGGAAAGGCGTTTTTTGCCTCTCTCGATAAACTGGGAGCGTTTATTTTTAGGGATTTTGAGAGTGGGAAAAACAAAGTATTGAGATAATAGAGATTAGAGATTAGAGATTAGAGATTATGATAAAAACAGTAGGCGAACTTAAGAAAAGCGGATATAAACCCAGATCCATCAAAGAAGAGATCCGGCAGAACCTGATCCAAAAACTCCGGAAAGGAGAAGAAACGTTCCCCGGAATCATCGGCTATGAAGACACGGTGATCCCTGAAACCGAGCGGGCACTGCTCTCCCGGCACAACATCCTCTTTCTGGGTCTACGCGGACAGGCAAAGACCCGCATGGCGCGGCAAATGGTAGACCTGCTTGATGAATACATCCCCGTAATCGAAGGCAGTGAGATCAACGACGATCCGCTGAACCCGCTTTCCGGTTATGCCCTTAGCCTGCTGGCAGAAAAAGGAGACGACACCCCCATCCGATGGGTCCATCGCTCCGAACGGTACGGTGAAAAACTGGCCACTCCGGACGTAAGCGTGGCCGATCTGATCGGCGACATCGACCCGGTGAAGGCCGCAAATCTCCGCCTCAGCTTTGCCGATGAACGGGTGATCCACTACGGCATTATCCCGCGCAGCAACCGCGGCATCTTTGTGATCAATGAACTGCCCGATCTGCAGGCCCGTATCCAGGTAGCCCTATTCAACATCCTTCAGGAAGGGGATATCCAGATCAGAGGCTTCAAACTACGGATGCCGCTGGATATCCTGTTTGTCTTTACCGCCAATCCGGAAGATTATACCAACCGGGGATCGATCGTTACGCCGTTGAAAGACCGGATCGAAAGCCAGATCCTTACACATTATCCAAAATCCGTTGAACACTCGCTGGCCATTACCACACAGGAAGCGAACATCCATGAAGAGCAGCTGGGATTGGTGAACGTTTCCGATCTGGTACGCCGTCTCATCGAACAGGTTTCCTTCGAAGCAAGGACCAGTGAATTTGTAGACCCGAAAAGCGGAGTTTCAGCCCGATTAACCATCGCAGCATTGGAAAATGCCTACAGTGCGGCAGAACGAAGAGCCATCCTCAATAAAGAAAAAGAGACGCAACTCTGGATCAGTGATCTGGTGGGCATCATCCCCTCTATCACCGGTAAGATCGAACTGGTATATGAAGGAGAACAGGAAGGACCCTATCAGGTAGCCTATAACCTCCTGGAAAAAACATTCCGTACCGTGTTTGGGCTGTATTTCCCGATTCCCGACACCAAAAAGAAGCGGCAACAAAGTAAAGAAAGCAGTGGCGATAATCCCTTCCGGAGCATCATTGCCTGGTTCGATAAAGGCAACCACCTCAACCTGCTGTTTCGGGCCACAGATGAAGAGAAAATGCGGTTATTATACAGCATCGACGGTCTTTACGGCCTGGTCAAAAAATACTATCCCCAGGGAAACGATATGGAACATGCCCTGCTGATGGAATTTGTACTCCATGGGCTGAGCTCCCATTCCCTGATCAGTAAAAAAGTACTGGAAGCACAAATCGAGTTCAAAGACCTTATGGGCTCCATGCTCAACCTGGGGCAGTCGACCGATGACTCAGAAGAAGACGATCTCGACGACTACCGCTAAACAATATTGACCTCCCGTTCCAGCAGCACACCAAACTGCTGCTGGACGGATCGGAGGATCTCCTCGCTCAACTGCCAGATTTCTTTACCGGTAGCATTGCCGAGGTTCACCAGCACCAGCGCCTGTTTATCGTGCACGCCGGCCTCTCCCCTGTGCACCCCTTTCCAGCCGGCTTTCTCAATAAGCCAGCCCGCTGCGAGTTTGACGCGACCGGACGCCTGAGGATACCCGGGCAGTTCCGGATACAACGCTTTTAGGGACTCATACTGAGCCGATGGCACCTCCGGATTTTTGAAAAAACTTCCGGCATTACCGATTTTCCGGGGATCAGGCAGTTTCGACTGCCGGATGCGGATAACCGCATCGGCCACGGAACGAATGGTAGGCTCTACAACGCCCATCCGCTCCAGCTCCTGACGAATGGCTCCGTATTCCAGATGGTATAGCGGAACTTTATTCAACCGGAATGTTACACTAGTGATCAGAAATATTCCTTTCAATTCCCGCTTGAACACAGACTCCCGGTAGCCAAAGCCACATTCCTCGTTGCTGAATGTACGACTGTACCCTTCCCGCAAATGCCAGGCCTCCACCTCTTCGATCACCTCCTTCACTTCCACACCATACGCGCCTATGTTCTGCATAGGTGATGCCCCCACATAACCGGGAATAAGCGCGAGATTCTCCACTCCGGCAAAATCATGCTCTAGGCAATACTCCACGAACGCATGCCAGACCTCGCCGGCAGCTACTTTTACCCAGACGTGCTCAGCAGTTGTACGCACCACTTCCATCCCTTTTAACTGGTTGTGTATGACCAGCCCGTCAAAATCCCTGGTGAAAAGCAGGTTGCTGCCACCGCCAAGAATTAGTGATTGGTGATTGGTGATTAGTGATTGTAGGGTGATTAGTGATTGGTGATTAGTGATTGGCAGAAAATAGCGGGCCATGGCATCAATGCCAAACGTGTTAAAGGGTTTCAGCGAAACATTATCCCGGATCTGCATACCACTGCGTTAAATTACTATTGAGGATCTACATCGGGATGAACGATGACAGACCGAAACTGTTTATCCAGCTGCAACAGATCCAGCTGGTGTCGAATCAGTTGCTTGGCGAAAGTTGTTGATTTGCCTCCTTTTGGAATGCGCAGCAGCAACTCCATAATGTACTGATTGCGGATGCGGCCGATCACGGGTTCGGCAGGACCGGTCACCTGATCCGGAAACTCTTTTTGTAAAGCTGCGGCCACCACACTGGATGCTGCCTCCGCCACCTGTTTGTAGCGATGCTTGAACGTCAGCTGGATCAGCTTGCTGAACGGCGGATAGGAGAAATGATGGCGCGCTTCCGCTTCCGCAGCAAACAACTGTTTATAATCATGCTGCTGCACCCACTGCAATACCGGATGTTTGGGATTGGTGGTCTGGATCATTACCCTGCCCCGCTGTTCTTTTCGGCCGGCCCTGCCGCTCACCTGTTCCATCAACTGGAACGCCCGCTCATTCACCCGAAAATCGGCAAAACTCAACAGTCCATCGGCATCCAGAATGCCCACCAGATGCACATGATCAAAATCCAGCCCCTTCACCACCATCTGCGTTCCCACCAGGATGTCGATCCGCCGCTGCTCAAACTGCTGGATCAGCTGGTCGTGCGCATGCTTACCTTTTACCGAATCAATATCCATCCGGGCAATCCTAAAATCCGGAAAGAGTTCCGATAATTGCTCTTCAATCTTTTCCGTTCCAAAATTTTTCTCTTTCCAGTCTACTTTTCCGCAGGCCGGACAGGTCACCACGGGTGCATAGGTGTTCCCGCAATAATGACACTGCAGTTTCTGGTAGACCTTGTGAAACGTGAGCGTCACATCGCAATGCTCACAATGGGGTATGAACCCACAGGTACCACAGATCATATACGGTGAATAGCCTCGCCGGTTCTGGAAAAGGATCACCTGCTTCTGCTGCCGTACCGTCTGTTCGATGGCCTGGTGCAGAGCCGGTGAAATCATCATCTTGCTCTTATCTTTCCGCTCCACCATTCGTGTATCGAGGATCTCGATCTCCGGCATCAGCACATTTCCATAGCGTTCAAATAATTCCACCAGTCCGTATTTCCCGGAACGCACATTCGCATAGGTCTCCAGCGAAGGTGTGGCAGACCCCAGCAATACTTTAGCCCCTAACCGATTGGCATAGTAGATGGCGGTATCCCGGGCATGGTAGCGCGGTGCCGGTTCCTGTTGTTTAAACGACGGATCGTGTTCTTCATCCGCTATGACCAGTCCCAGCTCCGAAAACGGCAGGAACAGGGCAGATCGGGCCCCGAGGATGATGCGGATCTCACCGGATTTGACTTTATTCCAGATCTCCACCCGTTCATTAGGACTGAATTTGGAATGATAAATACCGATGTATCCGCCAAAATGCTTCTGCAGCCTGCGTATAACCTGAGAGGTTAGGGCAATCTCCGGCAGCAGATACAGCACCTGCGTGCCGGCCCGCATGTATTCCTCCATCAGACGGATGTACAGCTGTGTTTTTCCGCTCGATGTGACCCCGTGCAGCAGGCAGACCTGCTTTTCTTTCAGGCGTTCTTTTACGGCATCAAAGGCCTCCTGCTGGGCTGGCGACAACTCAAAATCAATGTTGATGTCTTTAGGTGCGTAATGTATGCGGTCTACCGAGAGTTTACGAACAATAAGAATTCCCTTGTCGACCAAACCTTTCAGGTTAGCAGCCGTAGCGCCGGATTTCTTCAAAAGATCCGGCTGCTTTACATCGCCGCCTTCTGTTTTTTGCAGATGGAGGAACGCCATCAGCAGCTCCAGTTGTTTGGCGGCTTTAAACGGGCCGTTGAGGAGTTCCGCCAGTTGTTTCTCATCGCGGTATCGATCGGCCAGAAAAACAAAGCTTTCACGTTTCTCCGTATATTTTTCTTTAAGTGCCTCCCATGCCCAGCAGACGCGGTGTTCGATGAGCCGTTTCACCACCGGATAAACCTGTGATCCATCGAGCAGCTGCTGCACTTCGGTAAGTTTCAATTCTTTTCTAAGCAACAAGGCCTCCGCCACCACATATTCCTGGTCGTCCAGCGTTGAAAAATCTTCCCCAAACTCGTCATTGTATACCAGCATGGTTTCGCTGCTCAGTTTGAAGTTGGAGGGCAGGGCTGCTGCCATCACCTCCCCTTCCGTACACATGTAATAGTCAGCAATCCACGACCAGAGCTGCAGCTGTTCTTCTCTGACTACCGGTTCGGCATCGAGGATATTGAGTATGGGCTTGGGTTCAAAGCCTGTTGGGGGTTCTGTATGCATTTCCTTCACGATCCCTGCATAGCGTTTATTCTTGCCGAACTCCACTTCCACCCGCAGACCGGGCATCATCTTCTCTTCCCATTCCGGCGGTACAGAATAGGTGAAGGTTTTGGGCAGAGCCAGCGGTAATATGATCTGTGCATACATCATCCGTGCCCGAAATTAGCGAAAAGGCAATCAATCCTACTGAGGATTTCCACCAATCCAGGGTGCATTATACGCACGAAGTTTTGCTGACATCACGTCGATCACGTGTTGTTTCAACTCCTGCAGCTCATTCAGCGTATAGCCGGCTACCGGTATTTCTTCCAGGTAGATGGCCCGGCACCGACCCGGATTAAGCGAGAAAACAGACGGATGCATACGTGTGTAGGTATCGGGGAAGAGGATAGGCTTGATCGGCGTTTGGGTTTCAATGGCAATGCGGAAAGCCCCATCGTAACATCGCCCTAAAGGCTCCGCTGTTTCATTGAATGTTCCTTCGGGAAAAATAATGATGGAGATGCCCTTATGCATCACCCGCAGGAGGTTCTGAAGGCTTTTGCGGCGGTGTTCGGCATCGGAGCGATCCACTACCACTACCACCTGTTTGTAGATGAATCCAAAGATGGGAATGTGCTGCAATTCGATTTTACCGAGCGGACGGAATGGTTGTCGCAGTACCTTCACCAGCATCGCCGCATCGAGATAAGAGATGTGATTGGCTACGAAAACATACTGTTTGGAGGGATCGTGGGGCACTTCGTGAATAATCGGTACCCGGAGACCGCAGACAAAGAACCAGACATCGCCCCAGACATGCAAGGCTCTGAATATGGCGTTGCCTCCTGTGAAGCGCCCCCAGAACGAGGCTACGACTACAAAGGGGAAAACCGTAAACATCAGGAGCAGAAACCAGCTCAGGCACCAGAGTACATAGAACGGACGAAGCAGGGTCGATATCAGTTTCATACGCAGGAAGGCCGTGTAAAGCCGGCAATATACTCAAAATCCCCTATCCTTCGTATCTTTGCCCGCTATGGCTGAAGCGAAATCCATCGCCTTTCACACACTGGGGTGCAAACTGAATTTTTCGGAGACCTCCACGCTGGCCCGCCAGATGGAGGGAGAGGGATTCATCAAACT
>CANHUD010000015.1 GCA_947463665.1 Sphingobacteriales bacterium | reverse complement strand
GTTTGTCGCGTTAAATTTACTATCTACTGCCTGGTGAACTGCCGCACTTATGTCTTTTATGAGGGAAATGTCTTTTTCGAGGGCATTTCCCACCACTACCATATCTGCTCCGGCAGCCGCCGCGGCACGGGCTTTTTCGGGGGTTCTAATGCCTCCTCCCACAATTAGCGGGATGTGGGTATGCATGGAAACGGCGTGTATCATGGCTTCGCTGACCGGTTGGCGTGCACCGCTGCCGGCATCCAGATAGAGCAGTTTCATGCCCAGCATTTCCCCAGCCATTGCGGTACAGACGGCAATATCTTTTTTATCGTGTGGGATAGGCAATGCGTTACTGATATAGGAAACGGTTGTAGGTGCGCCGCCGTCTATCACCATATAGCCTGTTGACATGATTTCCAATCCGCTGTTGCGAACTGCCGGAGCGGATAATACATGCTGACCGATCAGCAGTTCCGGATTGCGGCCGGATATGAGCGATAGATAGAGAAGTGCATCGGCCAGGGGCGAAAGCTGGCTGGGGCTACCTGGGAAAAGGACGACCGGGATCGGACATTCGGCCTTGATTGTTCTCACCAGCTGATCCAGCTGGTCAGAAACCAGAAGGCTGCCGCCTACCAGAATAAAATCGGTATGGGCTTCTGTGGCCAGAGCGCAAATGTCTGGCACGACTGACAAGTCTGTTTTATCCGGGTCAAGCAGGATGGCAAAGCTTTTTTCACCGGATGCTTTTCGAGTAGTGAGTTGTTTGTATATGGATGGCATCAATAGGCTGATTCCCGGCAAAAATGATGTTTTTGTGGGACATAAGCCGAAAAAAATGGACAAAATACAGTGTGGTCGGTGAATGCAGAAAAAGGTTATTCTGCCAAATTTTTTTATTGGACAAACGCCTGTTAACGGTGGATAAATCGAAAAATTGTGCAGGGGTGTGGATTTCCATTCCTTATCCACATGATGTTGATATTTAACATCGTGTTACTATCCCTGGCAGGTCTATTTTCGTCGTCACTCAACGATGTAAAATCCATTACTATCATCTAACCACAAACCTATCAGGAGAATCGCTATGGCAAAGAAAACAGTTCAGCATTCGGGCGGGTTGCAGTTCCGCCGGCAGTTCACAAAAGAGGATGTAAGCGTGTTTGATCAGTTCGAATACGACCTTCGTACATCAGTAATACGGAATCCCAGCGGGGAGAAGGTTTTTGAGATGACGAATGTGGAGGTTCCCAAAACATGGAGCCAGATCGCTACGGATATCATTGCGCAAAAATATTTCAGGAAGGCCGGAGTTCCTCAGCCTGACGGCTCCCTTGGTCGTGAGACATCTGCACGGCAGGTTGCGCATCGTATGGCGAATTGCTGGAAAGTTTGGGGCGAGCGTTATGGTTATTTTGCTTCAGAGAAAGATGCACAGATTTTTTATGAAGAGCTGGTGTATTCGATTCTCAACCAGGCTTGTGTTCCGAACTCTCCTCAATGGTTCAACACAGGTTTATATGAGAGTTATGGAATAAAAGGGAAACCTCAGGGGCATTATTATGTGGACCCTGCAGATGGCCAGCTGAAAAAATCCACTTCTGCCTATGAGCGTCCGCAGCCCCATGCCTGTTTTATCCTGAGTGTGGAAGATGACCTGGTGAATGCCGGAGGAATCATGGATCTCTGGGTACGTGAAGCACGGATCTTCAAATATGGTTCCGGTGTAGGTACTAATTTCTCCAACATCCGGGCAGAGGGCGAAAAGCTCAGCGGCGGAGGAACCTCTTCCGGACTGATGAGCTTCCTGAAAATCGGCGATCGTGCGGCCGGTGCGATCAAGAGTGGTGGTACCACCCGCAGGGCAGCGAAAATGGTTTGTCTGGATCTGGACCATCCGGAGATCGAGCTGTTCATCGACTGGAAAGTAGAGGAGGAGAAGAAAGTGGCGGCGCTGATTGCAGCGGGATATGCCAGTGATTATGAAGGAGAGGCATATCGGACAGTATCTGGTCAGAACTCCAATAATTCTGTCCGGATTCCCAATTCGTTCTTTGAGAAACTGGAGAAGGGGGAAGACTGGGAGATGACCGCCCGTTCTGATGGAAGGGTGATGAAAAAAGTACCTGCGAAAGCCCTTTGGGATAAGATTTCCTACGCTGCCTGGCGTTGTGCCGATCCCGGAACGCAGTACGATACCACCATCAATGAGTGGCATACCTGTCCGAAAGGCGGTCCCATCCGTGCTTCCAATCCATGTAGTGAGTATATGTTCCTCGACAATACTGCCTGCAATCTGGCGTCGGTGAATCTGCGCAAATATTTTGAAGAGTCTACCAACACGTTTGACGTAAAAGGGTTTGAATATACGGTTCGCCTGTGGACAACCGTTTTAGAGATTTCCGTGCTGATGGCGCAGTTTCCCAGTGAGGAAGTGGCCCGGCTGAGTTACGAATACCGTACGCTTGGGCTTGGGTTTGCCAACCTGGGCAGTATGCTGATGGTAAGTGGCATTCCGTACGACAGTGAGGAAGCGCGTGGTATTGCCGGAGCCATCACAGCGATCATGACCGGGGTATCGTACAAAACATCTTCGGAGATCGCCAAACATCTGGGTGCATTTGCCCGATATGAGGAGAATAAGGAAGATATGCTGCGGGTTATGCGCAACCATCGTGCTGCTGCATACGATGCGGAGGATGCATACGCAGGCATCAGCATTAAACCACAGGGGATTAAGGCCCGTTATTGCCCGGATTATCTGCTTAAGGCTGCCTGCAAGGCATGGGATGATGCTGTGGAAATGGGGGAGAAGTATGGATACCGCAATGCACAGGCAACGGTGATTGCTCCTACAGGCACTATTGGGTTGGTCATGGATTGTGATACCACAGGTGTGGAACCCGATTTTGCACTGGTAAAGTTTAAGAAATTGTCGGGCGGCGGGTATTTCAAGATTATCAACGAGTCAATCCCCAGTGCCCTCAGAAACCTTGGCTATTCTGAAAAAGAGCGGGACGCTATCATTAAATATGCGGTTGGAGCTGCCACGTTTAATGGGGCCCCTTATATCAACCACCAGACGCTGAGTGAGAAAGGGTTCATTGCGGATGAGATCAAAAAACTTGACGATACGGCCAAATCGGCTTTTGAGATTGGTTTTGTATTCAACGTTTTCAATCTTGGGGAAGAATGTATGAAGCGTCTGGGCTTCAAGCCGGAGCAGTACAACGATTTCTCCTGGAACATGCTGGAAGCGCTTGGGTTCAGCGATGAGCAGATCGATGCAGCCAATGATTATATTTGCGGGACCATGACCGTGGAAGGAGCTCCTTTCCTGAAGGACGCACATCTGCCGGTATTTGACTGCGCGAACAAGTGCGGTAAGAAAGGAGAGCGTTACATTCATGCACACGGGCATATCCGTATGATGGCGGCCACCCAGCCGTTTATTAGCGGAGCCATCTCCAAGACGATCAATCTGCCTAATGAAGCAAAGATCGAAGAGATCGCTGATTCGTATTATCTGAGCTGGAGTCTGGGACTGAAGGCCTGTGCGCTGTACCGCGACGGATCAAAACTCTCGCAGCCGCTGAGCAATAAAAGCGATAAGAAGAAAAAAGAAGAAGATACTGCAGAAGTGGAGGTCGGATCCGTTGACAGCAACCTGATCGATGTGGGGAAACTGACTGTGGAAGAACTGCTGGATGAATTACAGAAGCGCATGCAGGCCGCGCCTGATACCAAACTGAAACGCCAGTTGTCCAGGATCGTGGAGCGCAAGTCTCTGCCAGCCAAACGCAGAGGGTTTACGCAAAAGGCGAAAATCAACGGGCAGGCTCTGTTCCTGAGAACAGGGGAGTATACCGATGGAACGCTGGGAGAGATTTTCATTGATCTGGCTAAAGAAGGTTCAACCCTTCGCAGTCTGACGAACTCCTTTGCGATAGCCGTTTCCGTAGGCCTTCAGTATGGAGTACCTCTGGAAGAGTTTGTAGAGAAATTCATCTTTACCAAATTCGAACCTGCCGGTATGGTAGATCATCCAAATATTCGTTCTACAACATCCATCGTCGATTTTGTTTTCCGTTGTCTGGCGTATGAATATCTGAATCGTACAGATCTGGTGCATATTACCGACAAACCCGAGATTGGCAATACAGGAGAAGAAGAATGGGATATGCCCTCTTCAACAAAGCCGGAATTGTCTGACGTACGGGTGATCGGACCGGCAACCGGAGCAGCCTTTCCGCAGCCAATGAAAGTGCAGAAGACCGCTACGGCAGGGGTGAAGGCTGATGGTACACAGGAATTCATGAAGAGCATGCAGAGTGATGCTCCTGCCTGTAATACCTGTGGGCACATCACGGTGCGCAGTGGCACCTGTTACAAGTGTCTGAACTGCGGGAACAGCATGGGATGCAGTTAATTGTTTTCTAGAGCCAATCATTTATATTGATCAGTCCCCGTTTTTACGGGGACTTTTTTTATGCCGGGCATTTGACTAACTTGCCGGCCTATTCTAACGGGGGAATCAAGCACATGAAAGTACACATCACATATAAGAAACCACAGGTTTTGCAGGCACTGAGATATCATTTTATCAGCAGGCGGGAGATTAAGCTCATGATGATCCTTGTGAATGTATTTGCCCTGATTTCGGCCGTTTTGTTTTACCTCAAGTGGATCACTCCACTCCCTTTTCTGATGAGTTCTGTATTATGGATTGCCATGATGGGTGCTTTCTGGCTCTGGCTGCCCTGGACCATCTACCGGAAATCCAGGACATTCCGGGATACCTTCGATGTGCTGATCGAGGAGCATCATTTCGGGATTGAAACCGGTGCAACTCAAAAAATATGGGCCTGGCGTGAATTCAGTGATGTGATCGAAACGCCCGGTTTTTTTCATTTGTATTTCGATACCCGTTCTTTTTTTCTTGTTCCCAAAGATGTTTTTGAGAACGATGATGCACTGCACCAGGCCAGAATCTGGATGAAAACAGGTATAAAAGGGAAGAAATAGACAGTCAGAGATTTTTTTTCATCTCCACATGCGGGATGGATACCTCTTCAAATTCATCGCTGCAGACCTGGTAGCCCAGCTTTTCATAGAAACCCTGTGCAGCTTTGCGCGCATGCATATACAGTGATTTAAATCCTTTTTCCCGGGCAATCGTTTCAGTAAATGCCAGTACATTGGCTCCGATTCCTTTGCCCTGAAGCGAATTTCGGACGGCCATCTGGCGGAGGCGGCAGATTTTTTCTCCGGCATTGGTGAGGATGCAACAGGCGAGAATCTCCTCCTCATCAAAAGCGCCGATGAGGATATCGTTGGCATCCCGGGCCAGTTCATCCGGGGAAAACTGTAATCCCAGTGGTTTTCGGAGTACCTCATACCGGAGTGCCACCATCTGGTCGTATTCCGGACTCTGATAATCAAGCATTCGGATAGGCATAACGAAAAATAAGTTGAATCCCGTTAAAATAAATAAAAACAGCTTAAAATATCATTACTGGTATAAAAGATTGTTTTTATGGCAAAAACTATATTTTTGCAGCCAGTAATAACCAAATATTAAAATCATGTCTGACATTGCAACAAGAGTTAAGAAAATCATTGTTGACAAACTGGGAGTTGACGAAGCAGAAGTTACTCCGGAAGCTTCCTTCACGAACGACCTCGGTGCAGATTCACTGGACACAGTGGAACTGATCATGGAGTTCGAGAAAGAGTTCAACATTTCCATACCTGACGAGCAGGCTGAGACCATCACCACTGTAGGTCAGGCTGTTGCATATCTGGAGGAGCACGCTAAATAATCGTCCGTCCATCGGTTAGGTTTTTATATGAATCTGAAAAGAGTAGTAGTAACGGGAATCGGCGCACTGACTCCAGTGGGCAATACGGCACAAGCTTATTGGGACGGATTGCTCGCTGGCACGTCAGGCGCTGATTTCATTACCCAGTTCGATGCTGAGAAGTTCAGGACCCGGTTTGCCTGCGAAGTGAAAAACTTTGATGCAACCCAGTATCTGGACCGAAAAGAGGCAAGAAAGATCGATCGTTTCACCCAGTTCGGACTGATCGTGAGCGATGAAGCCGTAAAAGATGCAGGTATTTCCAAGGAAACTATGGATCCGGACCGCATCGGTGTGATCTTTTCCAGTGGTATCGGCGGATTGATCACGTTCCAGGAGGAAGTCATCAATTTTGCCAAAGGGGATGGTACACCCCGTTTCAACCCTTTTTTCATCCCGAAAATGATCCTGGATATTGCCGCAGGGCAGATCTCCATGCGCCATGGTTTTCGGGGACCTAACTTCGCCGTGGTAAGCGCCTGTGCCTCCTCTACACATGCGGTTATTGAAGCCTTTAACTGGATTCGAATGGGTAAGGCAGATATTATCCTGGCCGGTGGTAGTGAAGCAGTGATTTCTCAGTCCGGTGTAGCCGGTTTCAATGCCATGAAGGCACTCAGTGAGCGGAACGATGATCCCAAAACAGCTTCCCGTCCGTTTGACAAAGACCGGGATGGGTTTGTAATGGGTGAAGGCGCCGGTATGCTGGTGCTGGAAGAACTGGAGCATGCTTTGGCCAGAGGGGCACATATTTACTGTGAAGTAGCCGGCGGTGGTGCTACAGCAGATGCCCATCACATCACTGCTCCTCATCCTGAAGGTCTGGGGGCACTCAATGTTATGCGTCAGACTCTTGCAGACGCCGGTATGCAGCCAACAGATGTGGATTACATCAACGTACATGGAACGTCTACTCCGCTGGGAGATATCGCTGAAACGAAGGCTATCCTGAATGTATTTGGGGATCATGCCTACAACCTGAACATCAGTTCCACAAAGTCGATGACAGGACATTTGCTGGGAGCAGCAGGTGCCATTGAAGCCATTGCCTGCGTATATGCGGTGGTTCATGATATTGTACCGCCTACCATCAACCATTTCACTGATGATCCGGAACTGGATCCAAAATTGAATTTCACGTTCACTACACCGCAGAAACGTACGGTGAATGCAGCCCTGAGCAATACCTTTGGGTTTGGCGGGCACAACGCATCCGTTATCGTTAAAAAATTCAAGGGTAGTTAAAGCATGCTACTGCTGCTTCAGGGTAGGGAAAGGATTACATTATTTCTTATTTAGTCAGTACATTTGGCCATATGTTTCCTGCGCCCTTATGGTTCCGTCTGCTGTGGATTGATAAGTCGAAAAGGGCTTATTACCAGGAATTGTACAACGTTCTTGGATTTTTACCCGGAAGGCTGAATCTTTACCTCACAGCCCTTAGCCATCGTTCCATAAAAGAACATGCAGATGAGAACAATGAGCGCCTGGAATACCTGGGAGATGCCGTTCTCAGTGGCATTGTAGCTGATTATCTGTTTAAACGTTATCCATACAAAGGAGAGGGTTTTTTGACAGAAATGCGCAGCAAAATGGTCAATCGCCAGACGCTGAATGACATTGCTGTTAAAATGGGAATAAAAAAGATCACGCTTTACAACAAGAGTGATAATTCCTTAAAGGCCAGCCAGATTTTTGGCAATACGCTGGAAGCACTGGTGGGCGCTATTTATCTGGATAAAGGATACGAAAAGACCAAGCGCTGGGTACATCAGCAAATCGTATCTCCCCATATGTTTGTAGATGATCTGGAAAGCCTGGAGATCAATCACAAGAACAGGCTGTACGGATGGGCAAATAAAAATGGGAAACTGCTGGAATTTGAGACGCTGGAAGAACGAATGGAAGGAGGGAGGCGACTGTTTCGAATCGGAGCTATGGTAAACGGAGAGCTGGTTTCAGAAGGCAAGGCATTCAATAAAAAAGATGCGTCGCAAATCGCTGCACAGCTGGCCGTTGAAAAGCTGGGTATCTAGGGGTAGACCGACTGACACAATTCAACCAGTACGCCATGAGCGGATTTGGGATGAACGAAACAAATGAGTTTCTGATCCGCTCCGGGTTTGGGTTCTTCCGACAGTAATGTAAATCCTTCATTTTTTAACCGTTGCATCTCTGCGCGGATGTCTTCCACCTCAAAGGCAATATGGTGAAGACCTTCCCCTTTCTTTTCAATAAAACGGGCAATTACGCCTGTATTTGTCAGACTTTCCAGCAACTCGATCTTGGTTTCACCTTTTTGAAAAAAAGCAGTTTCTACCTTTTCGGTGGTTACGGTTTCCTTTTTGTAGCAGGGGGACCCCAGCAGGGCTTCGTATATGGGTATGGCCTCTGCAAGGCTGTTGACGGCAATTCCAATGTGTTCTACCCGAAGCATAGGGAAATTATTTAGTACAAATCTAGGAAAACAGCTGTCAATTCACAGAAATAGTGGTTATCAGCCATTGACCATTCAATTTCCTGAAAAATGTACCTTTGAACCATGAAATTAGAAAACGCCATATTCATCAGTGAAAAAGCCAAACAGCGTGTGTTGGAACTTATGGCCGAACAGGGACTGGCTGACCATTTCGTACGGGTAAGTGTAGTAAGCGGTGGATGTTCCGGTCTGAGTTATAAAATGGATTTCGATCACACGATCCAGCCAATGGATCAGGTTTATGAGGATAAAGGAATGAAGATCGTAACGGATATGAAGAGTCTTTTGTATCTGTTTAATACTGAATTGGATTATTCCGATGGTCTGGATGGCAAGGGATTTCATTTTGCCAATCCGAATGCTTCCAGGACCTGTGCCTGTGGAGAGAGTTTTGCCGTATAGGCTGGTAAAAACAAAATCCCGCCCTGGGGGCGGGATTTGCAGCAGTTGGTTTCGGTTGGAGCCGATTAGAATTTAGTAAAATGTAGCAAACTGGTTTTCCCGCAACCTGTAATCCTAACGGTATAAAGGCCTGTACTCAGATCACTTATGTCCAAATATTCTGAGCTGGAAATAATGTTCCGAACAATTTTACCGGAATAATGGACAATTACAATTTTTCGAATGCTGCATGGAGCTGCAGAAAAAATAAAAATTTTATGGGTGGCCGGATTAGGATATAGCTTCCAGTTTTCGCGAATCGGCTCACTCAGCCTCAGGAGGTTACTGAATTTGTTTCCGGCAGGCATGCGCACCATCAGTTGGTAGTAAACTAGGGGTTGGTTTATTTTCTCTTTCCAGCGAATAAAGCCTTTCAAATAAAACGAGTCTCTGAGTTCAAAATTTCTTCCGTCATAACTTTTTAGAATGTACACCGGTTCATTGCTATTTCCCTCGGCGATAATGTTGGCTTCTCCCCTTGTGACATGACCTTTCAAATTAAATGTTACTGCATCTAGCAGAACAGGCTGTACTTGTCTGAGCGTCTGTTGGGATACACCAGCAAAGGGCTGCTCCGGTTCAAAGAACTGCCAGTTCTGCCATTCTTTTGCCTGAGCATTGATTACCTGCCAGTCTGCAGTCTTTTTATACCAGAAATTGAAAATTCCAGTGCTGCTATTCTGAACATACTCGTATGGTATAAGTCCGGCTGACCATTTAACCAGTGTATCTGTGGGTTGAATCTGCCAGTAGGGCCATTGATCGGCATTTTCAGTTGAAGTTTCTACAAAACGAAGCGACGCAAAGCTCTCGCTGGAATTGTGTACTTTCAATAGTATAGGGGCGTATCTGCTCACAGAGCCCAATGGGAAGAGGCGACGTGCCGTATCGTTCATATTCATTCGCAGAACTCCATTGATCCAGCCGGTTTTGTCCGATGCCGGAGGTGATATGAAAGGAGCCCGGACCGAGAGCCGGAAGGTTGTATCCAGATGAAGGATCCCCTGCAGCAAAACAAGACTGTCTTTAAGGTGAATGGATCTGCTGAGGGTTAGTCCGCCCGGATTGTCAACTACTAAACGCTGTATGGTATCTGGTAAATCTGCACCAGCCTGTTGAGGCTGCAGCCCTGAAAACCAATAAGAGGCTGATTGGCTCAATCGAATCGTATCTGTCTGAATGGCCGATGTTGAGCATGTGCTGCAAAGTCCGTTTTCCTGGTTTATCCGGAGGAATGCCTGATCGAACACGTTGAAACATCCGGTACCGGATACGGAGGCCTGTGTTTGTAGGTTCAGCAATCCGGCAACATTGAACTGATGAGCCGGAGACGAGAGGATGACCGGCATATCCAGATCTATCCTTGCCTGCGGCTCGATCCGGTATTGTCTGAACCATTGGCCTGTTTCAATTTTTCCGCTTCCGCGCCATTTTCCCTGCGGACTTTCAAAAAGTACAGATCGCCCAACGGTGCCGGTAGAAGCGGGAGAGAAGATCACCTGTCCATCGCTTACCAGATCTCCTTTCAAGCGGATATCAGCGGTGAGAGAGCTACTGAAGCGGACGCCACTTTGAACAATCAGATCTCCGTTAACCAGGAGGGGAGAGCTGCCTCCTGCCTGGTAACTTTTTAAATTACCGGCAGATACGGCGCTGAATAGCAGTGTGCCGAATGTTTTACCTGATAGGGATACCGTATAGCCTGCCGTTCCCGGAACATCGTACATGAAGATGCCTTTTTCCGTGCCGGCGACTGAGGATAAGCGGGTAGTAAGGTCTGCGTTTCCTCTCGGGGTACGATGAATGTATATTCCCCCATTGTTTATACGAAGTTTACCGGACAGCTGAATCGGATTGCCGGAAAGTGCGCCTGAAGCATGAATAAAAATACCACCCTTGTCAATTGTAAGGCTTTCTCCAGGATTTATCAATTGCAGAGCTGGTACCGCAGTGGAGCTTACCGGCAGTTCCAGAGTGATGGTCTGGTTTTGTGCCGGGCGAATGCGTAGTGAATAGCCCTCTGCTTTCCCGTTTCCTGCAGGTAACCGTACAACATAATGGCCGGCAATCTGGAAATCATCCAGATAGATCGTATCCGCAAGGGTTGGTACACCGTCTGGATGCCAGTTCTGTTCATCATTCCAGGCATTTGTTCCGGCTCCTCCATCCCAGCGTTTTTGTCCGGATGCAGAAAAACATAAAAAACTGTATACTACCCACCATATCCACCACCTCATATCCTGCTGTTTCAAGTGCAAATTACAGCGCTGTTTTGGGCCGTTACAGGTGTTTTCTACGGGATTAATGGCTTTTTTTCTCTTTAAAGTGTGTGGGTTTAACGGGATTCCAACGGAATTTCCCGCGGATTCGTGTAATCTTGCATTTTATTTTCTGCTATGTGGTCAATCTGCCAAAAGGAACTCCGACAGTTTTTCAGCAGCCTTACCGGTTTTGTAGCGGTTCTCCTGTTTTTGTTGCTAAGCGGATTGCTGCTGTTCGTTTTCCCGGATACCAATGTATTTGATGAAGGCTATGCCAGTATGGATGTTTTTTTCCAGATGGCTCCCTGGATATTATTACTCCTGATACCGGCGGTTACCATGCGCAGTTTTTCTGAAGAATTCAGATCCGGCACCTATGAGCTTCTGCGGACCAGGCCTTTAACCACCCTTCAACTGGTAACGGGCAAGTATCTGGCAGCGTTATGTGTGGTTGTCCTGTCCATTCTTCCAACGCTCGTTTTTTTCTGGACGATCGATCATTTGTCTGCCGGTGGAACAGACCGGGGCGGAATCATCGGTAGTTACATAGGTCTTTTTTTTCTATCGGCAGCTTTCACGGCAGCTGGGATCTGCTGCAGCAGTTTCACCTCGAATGCTGTACTATCATTTCTGGTTAGCTCGTTTGTCTGTTATGTAGGATACTACGCATTTGAGGCCCTTAGCAGGCTGACACTCTTTGAGGGTGGTCCTGATTATTATGTGGAATTGCTGGGTATGGAGCTGCATTACAGAAGTCTTTCAGGAGGAGTGGTGGATATGCGGGATCTATCCTATTTCATATCAGTTGTATTGTTATTTCTTTTTATTACTGCACGAAATCTGGTAAGACGATAAACCATGATGCAAAAAATCATACGGTCCAGGTATGGATGGGTATTGTTCCTGTTCGGATTGCTGTTGCTGAATATACTCATGTCCGGATTAACCTGGCGCGTTGATCTGACAGCAGAAAAGCGGTACACATTATCCAATGCTACGGAGCAGTTGGTAAAAAATATTCCGGAGCCACTGGAGGTGGAGATATGCCTGGAAGGAGAACTGCCTGCAGGATTCCGCCGGCTGGCTCTTCGGACGGGAGAGATGCTGGAATCCTTTCGTTCTTTATCTGGTAACAATGTTCGCTATCGGTATGTCAAACCGGGTGCTGATCTGCCTGATTCACTGAAAGCTGTTCTCATTGATTCGTTGCGACAGCTGGGCATCAATGCGGTAAATGTGAAGGCGCAGACGAAAGAGGGCGAGGAGCAGCAGCTGGTCTATCCGGGGGTTGTCATTCGGTATAAAGACAGGATCACGGCGGTTGATTTTTTACAGGGACAGAATTTTGAAGGGGGGCTGCAATCGCTGCAACAGGCGGAAGCACTGCTTGAATACAAACTCGCCTCGGGTATACGCAAGATTACACGGGATACGATACCGCTCATCGGGTATTTGTCGGGCAACGGCGAACCACTGGATTACCGGGTATACGATCTGATTGAAAAAACACTGAGGCCCAGCTATACGTTCCGCATCCTTCCTTTAGACCAGGTACCGGTTATACCGGAACAATTCAAGGCGTTACTGATCGTGAAACCGCAGCAGCGTTTCAGCGATGCAGAGAAGCTAAAGCTCGACCAGTACGTGATGCATGGCGGCAAACTGATCTGGGCGCTGGATAATCTGTATGCCAGTCTGGATAGCCTGCAGCGATCCGAAGGATCTTTTATTGCCTTTGATATGGGGCTTAATGTGGAGGATCTGTTGTTCCGGTATGGTGTGCGTATTAATCAGGATCTGGTGCAGGACATTCAGTGCGATCGCATCCCGTCGGTGATCGGATCGATGGGAGGAAAACCACAGATACAGCTGCTTCCCTGGCCTTATTTCCCGTTACTACGGAATGTGGGAGGACATCCGGTGTCCCGTCACCTTGATTATATCGTATCGGAGTTTCCACAGTCGATTGATACGGTAAATGCAGAGGGCATACGCAAAACGATTCTTCTTTCTACTTCACCAGAATCCAGAATACTGAATACGCCGGCAAAAGTGGAATGGGCCAGTGTTCGGAATGAGGAGGATCTTCGGACGTTTAATCGGGGATCTGTGCCGGTTTCGGTATTGCTGGAAGGGCGTTTCCGTTCGTTGTACAGCAACAGGGTTTCGAAAGCTATGGCCGATACGCTGGCCCTTGCAGGTCAGCCTTTCCGGGGTATAACCGAATCGGATAATAAGATGGTGGTGATCTCTGACGGAGACATCTTTTTGAATGCCGTCAGCCAGTCGGAAGGACCCTTATCTATGGGAATGAACGGGTACACCAAACAGCAGTATGCCAATCGTGAATTTCTGCTGAATGTGCTGGAGTTCATGCTGGATGATTCAGGAATCATGGAAGCCAGGTCAAAAGATATTGCCTTGCGATTGCTGGATGCAGAAGCGGTGGGTGATGACCGCTTGTTCTGGCAATTGTCGGCCCTCCTGCTTCCGATCCTCCTTGTTATTGTTTTGACGGCGATCTACCAGTACCTGCGAAAGCGGCGCTATGCACAGAGGGTGCAGTTTTAATTGTTATCTTCGTATTTATGACACCTGATCAGATTACCTATCTTACGTTTGGCATTGGTTTGATTGTGGCCCTTGTGCTGGATCTTGGCCTTTTAAGTAAAAAAAATGAAGCGGTCAGCATCCGTAAGGCGCTCTGGCAGACGCTTTTCTGGGTAGGATTGTCGATGGCATTCTGTATTTTTCTGTGGTTCGAGAAAACGCCAATGGTGGCTACCAAATATTTTACGGCCTATCTGATGGAGTGGTCGCTCAGTGTGGATAATATATTCGTATTCATTCTGATTTTCACGTTTTTCAGAGTAGAAGAAAACGATGCAGGAAGAGCACTGCTCATTGGCATATTACTCGCTATTATTTTCAGGATCGCATTCATAGCAGTGGGTATTGAACTGATCGAACGTTTCCATTGGATACTGTATGTATTCGGAGTTTTTCTTCTGTACACAGGTGTCAAGTTGTTTAAGAAAAAAGAAGAGGCTGAGTTTGACCCCGCGGAGACAGGTATTTATCGGTTTATGAAAAAGTTTCTACGCTTGTCGGAAGTAGAACCTAAAGGGCGTTACATCATCAATCTGCATGGCAAGGTTTATTTCACTACGCTGGCGGTTGTAGTGATCATGCTGGCAGCGGTGGACGTTGCCTTCGCGCTGGATTCAATCCCCACGGTGGTATCACTGGTCAGGGATTCTGCTAAAGCTGCCTTTAGTTCAGACGATATTCTGGTCATTTATTCTTCTAATATTTTCGCCATACTCGGCCTGCGTTCCCTGTTTTTCCTGCTGCGGGGTGCTGCGGATAAATTCGATTTTCTTCAGCAGGGCATTGCCATTGTGCTGATTTTTATTGGATTGAAAATGTTGCTGGAAATCTGGCATATCAAGATACATATCGGTATTTCTCTGGCTGTAATTGTAGCCTGTATCGCCGGTTCTATCCTGTATTCCATTCAGCATGAGCGACGGAAGGCTTCGGTTAAATCCTGATTTACATGAAGGGCTACCGACTGTCTGATATAGCGGCGATCGTAGGTGGCCGCCTCCTCGGAGCGGCAGACGGGCTCATTTTTCAGTTGGTAACCGACAGCAGGCGACTTACAGATCCGGAGCATGCCCTGTTTGTGGCGCTTGTTGGGGAAAAGCGGGATGGGCATCGGTACATTCCGGAGCTGGTTCGCCGCGATGTTCAGCATTTTCTGGTGTCATCGCTTCCGGAAGATCCGCCGGCCTCCGCCACATTTATTCTGGTTGAAGATACACTGGCTGCTCTGCAGGCACTGGCTGCCTATCATCGTAACCGGTTTGGTTATCCTGTAGTGGGAATCACTGGAAGCAACGGTAAGACAATCGTTAAGGAGTGGTTGCATTTCCTTTTGCAGGAAAATGTTCGCATGGTTCGCAGCCCCAAGAGTTACAATTCTCAGATTGGTGTACCGCTGAGTGTCTGGCTGATGGAAGAGCAGGCGGAACTGGCTGTTTTTGAGGCAGGCATTTCACAAGCAGGGGAGATGGCCCGTTTGGAGCGCATCATCCGCCCAACGCTCGGATTGTTTACCAATATTGGCGATGCCCATCGGGAGGGATTTTCTTCACAGCGGGAAAAGATTCAGGAAAAACTGCGCTTGTTCCGGCATGCCGATATATTGATCTATTGCGCTGATTATACCGATCTGGATGATGAGATTCAGAACCGGTTCATTGTGCCCGGTCAGATCCGCTTATCATGGGCCAGGGATCGGTCGGCACGCTTCAGCGTGTCAGATATTCCGGTTGAGAAGGGAACGGAGATCACACTAAAAGAAGGTACGCGGGAATGGACATTCACCATTCCGTTTTCGGATGCCATGGCGGTGGAAAATGCCGTGCATTGTGCCGTCTGCCTGATTCACCTGGGATGGGAAAAGTTGCTGGCAGAACGGATGCCTCTGTTGCCTGCGCTCTCGATGCGACTGGAAATGAGAAGTGGGGTGAATCGTTGTTCACTGATCAACGACAGTTATAGTAATGATTTGCGGTCATTGCGCATGGCAATGGCGTTTATGCAGCAGCAGCGTCCCTTACAGCAGCAAACTGTTATACTTTCGGATATCCCTGAAACGGGCATAGAGGAAGAAGAGGTATACGGAACGGTTCATCGCCTGCTGGATGAGTTTGGAATAAAACGGTTAATAGGGATAGGTCCTGCTTTTATCCGGCAGCAGGGCATATTCCGGCAATCGGATGCCACCTTTTGGGTTAGTACCGAGGCTTTTTTGGAGGGAATGACAGCTGCGCAGTTTCGGGATGAGCGCATTCTGATCAAGGGGGCACGGCGTTTTGGTTTAGAGCGGATCAGCCGGATACTGGAGGAGAAACGGCACCAGACAAGCCTTACCGTAAATCTGAGTGCGCTTGCGTACAATCTGGCACAATACCGGAAGCGTCTGGCTGCTTCTACCCGGATAATGGCAGTGGTAAAAGCATTTTCATATGGCAGCGGGGCACATGAGATTGCCAGTCTTTTACAGTTTCATCAGGTGGATTATCTGGCTGTGGCGTATGCCGATGAAGGGGTACAGCTGCGAAAGGCCGGTATATCCGTTCCGATTATGGTGATGAATCCCGAACCGGCAGCATTTGATCAGTTAACGGCGTTCAATCTCGAGCCGGAGATATATTCTTTCGATGGGTTGCATGCTTTTTATCGTTTTCTGGAGAGTGAAGGACTGCGTGATTTTCCGGTTCATCTAAAGATCGATACGGGTATGCATCGGTTAGGGTTTGATCCTGCGGAAGTGGAGGCGCTGGGCGTGCAACTGGTTTCAGCAGGACTGGTAAGGGTGATGAGTGTATTCACGCATCTGACCGGGAGTGAATCTCCGGAGGAGGATGCATTTACCAGGTACCAGCAGGAGCAGTTTGATTTGGCCTGTACCCTGTTGAGGGATTGTCTGGGCTATCCGTTTTTGCGTCATGTTTCGAACACAGCGGGTATTGTGCGTCATCCACAGCTTCAGTATGAGATGGTCAGGCTGGGGATAGGATTGTATGGAGTAGACCCGGCTGCGGTGGGAATACCTTTGCGGGAAGCGGCCACCCTTACTACTACGATCGCACAGATACGGCAGGTGAAGGCCGGGGAGACGGTGGGATATAACCGGAAAGGTGTTTTATCCAGGGATTCCAGAATTGCTACGATCCGGATAGGATATGCGGATGGCTATCCGCGGTCCCTCGGAAATGGAAGAGGATCGGTTATGATCAGAGGATGTTTGTATCCGGTTGTAGGTTCAGTTTGTATGGATATGACCATGGTGGATATCACAGATGGTCCTGAAATAGGGTTAATGGATGAAGTGGTTTTGTTTGGGAACGGGCTATCGGTGGTAAAACTGGCCCAGTGGGCAGGAACCATTCCCTATGAGATCATGACCGGTATCTCGCCCCGGGTGAACCGTGTCTATATAGAAGATTAAATTTTACCAATTGACTAACGTTCCGGAGTGCTCCGTTCGCTATATTTGCCAATAAATCGGTTGCGTGAAATTACGAGTTCCTTTTCTGTTGACGCTTTTGATCCTGCTCATTGATCAGGGACTGAAAATATATATCAAAACACATTATTTTCTGGGAGAGGAGCATCTCGTTATTGGGAGTCAGTCGTGGTTCAGGTTGCATTTCATTGAGAACGAGGGGATGGCGTATGGTTGGAAATTCGGTGGTGAGTGGGGGAAGATGGCGTTAACTCTTTTCCGACTGGTAGCGGTTGTGTTTGGAACCTGGTATATTTCGATGATCGTTCGTAAGAAGTATCATCCCGGTTTCATATTCTGTGCCACCCTTATTTATGCGGGGGCTATTGGTAATCTGATCGACAGTCTTTTTTACGGAATGATCTTTGAAAACAGTGATCCCTTCACCCAGAATCTGGCTTTACCGATTTGGGAGGATGGATTTACGGGCGGTTATGCTTCTTTTCTGCACGGTCGAGTGGTAGATATGTTTTATTTCCCCATTATCACAGATGCTACGATTCCGGGCTGGGTACCGATCTGGGGAGGCGAACCGTTTGAATTTTTCCGTCCGGTGTTCAATGTAGCGGATGCTTCGATTTCGATGGGCGTTTTCATCATTTTTCTGTTTCAGCGGGTATTTTTTGAGCCGGAGGCAACGGAGAAAGAAGCGATGGCATCCTGATTGCAGTGATTTTCAGGGGAGCAAGTTTATTATGCGTATACATATTATAACCGTTGTATTGCTGCTAAGTACAGCAATTTTTTCCTGTTCCAAGGAAACGAGTGTAGAGAAGGATAACCAGCCCTACAAGGGGTGTAAAGTAGCCAGCATGGTTGCACTTGAAACGGCAACAGGAAAGCCGTTGTATGCATTGAATACCCTGTTCTCTGCCGGAGGAGTACCGCGCGAGATAGAGGCAATCGACAGTGTAACCGGCCGCCCGGATTTTATTCAACCGATGGATATCCGCAAAGATTCGGTCATTCTGAGCGATGGACAGTATTTTCTGCTGGATGCGAATAACAGGGTTCGCAAATTAATGATTCGGGAGGATCCCACAGATCCGGCCAGCGATGCCTTTATATTTCAGTACACGTATGATGTTTCCGGTTATCTGATTGAAAAAAAGGTCAGCACACCAGCTCTTCCAATTACGTTGTTGACCTATAATTACACATGGACCAATGGCAATCTGACCAGTGTGGAAGGGCGACTGACGGCGGCGTTGAATCCGGTTCGTATTTTTTTAGCGGATATGCAGTATGATCTGAATGTTACTCCAAAGGATTTCATTTATATATTCCCCGACGGAGCAGAGAGTTTTATGTTTTCCATGGCCTTTGATTATGGAAAGAAAAACAAAAATCTGTTGCGCAGAATGACCGTTGTTTATTATGATGATCAGGGCGTACAAACGGATGCGTATGCAACTGATTTCCGGGATGTAAAACTTTCTCCGGAAGGGTATGTAAAGGAATGGTTGGCAGATGGCGACAGCATGGACCCTTTTGGCATTTTTGCCGGAAGAATACGGTTTGATTATTTCTGTAACTAATGAGGTATAAAAATTGGTGATTGGCACTTACGCACCAATCACCAATCACTAATCTCTAACATCTAATCTCTACAATCCAACCATCTCCTCTGGTCTTACCCATTCGTCAAACTGCTCAGGCGTAACATATCCCAGTTTAACGGCCATTTCTTTAAGGGTAGTACCTTCTTTATGCGCTTTCTGTGCGATCTCTGCAGCCTTATAGTAACCTATTTTGGTATTAAGGGAAGTTACCAGCATCAGGGAGTTGTTTACATGTTTCCGGATGTTTTCTTCAATCGGTTCGATTCCTACAGCACATTTATCGTTGAAGCTGACACAGCCATCACCGATCAGACGGGCTGAGTGCAGGAAGTTATAGATCATCATCGGTTTGAACACATTCAGTTCAAAATGGCCATTGGCACCTCCGATGTTGATGGCTACATCATTTCCCAGAACCTGGGCAGCGATCATGGTCAGCGCCTCACACTGGGTAGGATTTACTTTTCCGGGCATGATGGAGGAGCCGGGTTCATTATCCGGTATGAAGAGTTCGCCGATGCCACTGCGGGGGCCGGACGACAGCATGCGGATATCGTTGGCGATCTTCATCAGGCTTACTGCGATGGTTTTGAGCGCTCCATGTGCTTCTACTATTGCATCATGGGCTGCCAGTGCCTCGAATTTATTCTCGGCTGTTACAAAGGGCAAACCGGTAAGGTTAGCAATGTGGCGGGCCACATTTTCGGAATAACCGGAAGG
>CANHUD010000014.1 GCA_947463665.1 Sphingobacteriales bacterium | reverse complement strand
GGAGTAGCGGCGTCTGACTGGAGTTGGGGAGCGCTGATTTTTGATGCGGATAATGATGGGTGGAATGATCTGTTTGTAAGCAACGGCATTTACAAGGATGTAACCGATCAGGATTTTGTTGATTTTTTTGCGAGCGATGTTGTGAAGGGACTGGTGGGCAGCGGGAAGAAGGCGGCAAAAGCGGATATTATCCGGAAGATGCCATCCGTTCCGCTTCGCAATAAGCTGTTTCGGAACAGGGGGGATCTGCGTTTTGAGGATGTGGCCGCTGCATGGGGGTTGGAGGATCTGACCTTTTCCAATGGGGCGTCCTATGCGGATCTCGACAATGACGGTGATCTGGATCTGGTGATCAGCAATGTTAATCAGCCTGCCATCGTGTATAAGAATCTGACGCGAGAGAAGCGGATGCATCATTATTTTTCCGTTCAGCTGACTGGCCGCGGGCAGAATACAAGGGCTATTGGGAGTAAGGTCACTGTTTTTTCGGGAGGGAAGCAGTTAATGAAGGAGTTGATCCCCACCCGTGGATTTCAGTCGTCTGTAGACTACACGTTATTATTTGGGTTGGGCGATGCCAGCAGCATAGATTCTGTGGAAGTGATCTGGCCCGACAGGAAGCGTTCGCTTATCTACCCAACCCGTGTGGATACCCTCTGGAAGGTGGACCAGCAGCAGGGCATCGCTTCCGGTGTACCGGAGGCAGCGGTGGATATTCCGTTGTTGGAAGAACGCCCGACGCAGTTGGAGCGGCATGAGGAGGATGATTTTGTTGATTTTTACAAGGATCGGAATATGCCCCGTATGCTTTCTCGGATAGGACCGGGAGCAGCCGTAGCGGATGTAAATGGGGATGGGCGATCAGATCTTTATATTGGGGGTTCGTTAAAAAAAGCGGGTAGTCTGTATGTTCAGAATGGGAACGGGTTTAAAAAGATGCCGTTGATCGATACGAACCTGAACGGTTATGAAGATGTTTCTGCCTTATTTTTTGATGCGGATCAGGATGGAGATGCTGATTTGTTTTTGGGAGCCGGAGGCAATCATCTTCCTGCATATGCTCCGCAGCTGCAGAACCGGTTATATCTTAATTATGGAAAGGGATTTTTCCGGCGGTCGCCGGATTCACTTCCACGGAATATAGGGAATACCACCGTGCTGGTGGCTGCTGATTTTGACGGAGACGGCGACCAGGATGTGTTTGCCGGCAGCGGAAGTGTACCATTGAATTACGGAGAGATACCGGAGAGTATGGTTTATGTGAACAATGGCGGCGGGCGTTTCAGCCGTTTGCCGGCGGGGCGTTGTGGGGGTCTGGATACGGCGGGTATGCTCACCGGGGCTGTATGGGATGCATCTGCCCGACGGCTTACGGTGGTGGGGGAATGGATGGCGCCACGGCAGTATATATTCAGGAATGGAGCATTTATTGAAGAGCGGATCAATATTGCTAACCTGAATGGATGGTGGCAGAGTATAGCGTCGGCGGATTTGGATGGCGATGGGGATGAAGATCTGGTGTTGGGTAATCTGGGAAGAAATTTTTATCTGCAGGCTACAGAGCAGTCGCCGGTTAAATGGTGGCTTGGAGCATTCAGCAGCAGTGGTGTGGTGGAGAAGATATTGACACGGACCATTGGGGGGCGGGATATGCCTGTTATTGTAAAGCGGGAGCTGACTGATCAGATACCGGAGTTGCAGAAGGAGAAACTGCGGCATCAGGAATATGCTCAAATGGCTATTCAGGATCTTTTCCGTGCGGACGTTATAGCCAACAGCCGGGTACATACGTTCCGTTACATGCCATCGGTAGTAGCCTGGAATGAGGGGAATGGCAGGTATTTGGTGGTAGAGCTGCCGGTATCTGTTCAGTTGTCGAGCGTTAATGCGCTATTACTAACCGATGTTAATAATGATGGTCGGACCGATATACTGGCTGGTGGAAATCTATCGGGTTTTCAGCCTGCTTTTTCCAGGATAGATGCCGGTGAAGGCGTTGTGTTATTAAACAGAGGGAACCGGCAATGGGAGGAGCCCGGCTACAGGCGTTCCGGTGTACGTATCCGGGGGGAGGTCCGGCGAATTCTCAGGATGGGAAGTGGTTATTTGTTTGTCAGGAACCAGGATATCCCTGTTTTTTATGCGCCGGTGGCGCGATAATTTGTGTGCCGGGCCGGCCTGCGGGTAGGATTTTCGGCTGAAAATGCGGAAGAATTTTTTAATCCATCAAAATTTTTATTGAAAATCAATTAGTTGCAAGGCAATGATAAAAATTTGTCGTGCAACTTGTTTTTTTTGGGGCTGATTTCATCTACCTTTGCCCTCCCAAAAGGGGCTGCCGGGATGGCGGTAGTTTTTTTAACCACCTCGAGAAGAGGAAAAAAATAGAAAATGAGCAAATTACATTTCACCACAAAGCATGCAAATGCAGCTTCCGTACAGCGTAAATGGCACGTTGTGGACGGGACCAATCAAACTGTGGGGCGTATGTGTAGTAGGATCGCTGCGGTATTACGCGGTAAGAACAAGGCATACTACACGCCTCATGTGGATTGCGGGGATTACATTATTGTGATCAATGCGGACAAGGTTAAGTTTACCGGAAACAAGTTAGAGGAGAAAGAGTACCAGACCTTCTCCGGTTATCCTGGTGGTCAGAAGGCTGAGACAGCGAAGAATCTGCTGAAGCGTCGTCCGGATGCGGTTATTGAGCGTGCGGTAAAAGGCATGTTGCCGAAGAATCGTCTGGGACGTAAGATGATCAAGAAATTATTCGTGTATGCCGGTGATGTGCATCCGCACACTGCCCAGCAGCCTGCTGAACTTAAATTTTAAAACTGTCCAAACAATTTATAATGGAAAAGCAAAAAAACGCAGTTGGTCGTCGTAAGGAAGCGGTAGCCCGCGTATTCATCCAGCGTGGTGAAGGCAAGATCACCGTTAACGACCTCGATTATAAAGTTTATTTCCCGCAGGTATATCTGCAGAACCAGGTGGAGCTTCCGCTGAAGACGGTAGATGCGGTTGGGAAATACGATGTACTGGTGAATGCAGCCGGTGGCGGTAAGAAAGGGCAGGCTGAAGCGGCCAAACTGGGTATTGCCCGGGTATTGGTGGAGCTGAATGCCGAGCTGAAACCTTCTTTAAAAGCGGTTGGACTGCTTACACGTGATCCGAGAGGCGTAGAGCGTAAGAAGCCGGGTCGCAAGAAAGCACGTCGTAGCTACCAGTTCAGCAAACGTTAATCATCGGATCAACCCAATTGTTCATCATTATTATACAGAAATACAATGGAAAATAACACTTCGTTACAACAACAGTTACTGGAAGCCGGTGTACACTTCGGACACCTGCGTAAGAAGTGGAATCCTAAGATGCTCCCTTATATCTATGCAGAGAAGAAGGGCATCCATATCATCGACCTCAACAAAACAGTGGAGTGCCTTCAGGAGGCTTCTGCTGCGCTCAAGAGCATTGCCAAGAGCGGTAAGAAGATCATGTTTGTGGGTACAAAGAAGCAGGCGAAGGAGATCATCACTGAATGTGCCCGTCGCGTAAATATGCCATATGTTACCGAGCGCTGGCTGGGTGGTATGCTGACCAACTTCAACACCGTTCGTAAGAGTGTGAAGAAGATGCAGAGCATTGAGAAGATGCTGGCTGATGGCAGTTTTGACAACATCACCAAGAAAGAGCGTCTGACGCTGAGCCGTGACCGGGATAAAATGGAGAAGGTACTGGGTGGTATTTCCCAGCTGAGTCGTGTACCGGCAGCGTTGCTGATCTTCGACATTGGCCATGAGCACATTGCGCTGGCTGAAGCCAAGCGTCTGGGTATTCAGACCTTTGGTATCGTAGATACGAACTGTGATCCGAATAAAGTGGATTTCCCGGTTCCTGCGAACGACGATGCAACAAAATCCATCGCTATTATTGCGAACTTCATTACAGCTGCCATTGCGGAAGGACTGGCAGAGCGTCAGGCGGAAAAGTCGGACGATAATGAAGAAGCAGATGATGTTCAGGACAGGGGCAATCGTCTTTCTCTGGAAGAGGAAGGTGGTGCTGATGGCGATCGCAGAGGCAAAGCTCAGCCGAAGCGTCGTACAGGCGGACCTGGTGGTGGCGGACGTCGTCCGGCTGCCGGAGGAGCGAAGCGATAAGGAAAGATTTTTCGGAACGAAAAAAACATAAGAGATATGTCACAGATTACAGCGGCTGATATCAACAAGCTGCGCCAGTCGACTGGTGCCGGTATGATGGATTGCCGTAAAGCACTCACCGAAACAAACGGTGATTTTGAAGCGGCCATTGACTGGTTGCGTAAGAAAGGACAGAAAGTTGCTGCTTTGCGTGGCGACCGCGATGCAAAGGAAGGGGTTGTGCTGGCAAAGACCACTGCCGACAACAAGACCGGCATCACGTTTTGTCTGACTTGTGAGACTGATTTTGTGAGTAAGAATGCTGATTTCGTTGCTTTTGCACAATCTATCATGGATGCGGCCATCGAGCACAATGTAAAGAGTGTGGATGAGTTGAATGAAGTATCGGTAGGTGGCCAGAAAGTGGCGGATCTGGTAAACGACAAACTGGCGAGCATTGGAGAGAAGATCGGTATTGCCAAGTTTGAGCGTGTGGAAGCTGAATATGTTGCCTCCTACATTCACGGTGCTAACCGTATGGGTGTGCTTGTTGGGTTGAATCATGAAGCATCGGAAGCAGGCAAGGATGTTGCCATGCAGATTGCGGCTATGAACCCGGTAGCGGTGGATGCTTCTTCAGTTTCTGCTGAAGTGGTAGAGCGTGAGAAGGCTATTGTAACCGATCAGATCAAGGCCGATCCGAAGATGGCCGGCAAACCGGATGAGATGATCGCCAAGATCGCTGACGGAAAGCTGAACGCCTTCTTCAAGGAAAATACCCTGATGGCTCAGCCCTTTGTGAAAGACGGAGGGAAGAGCGTTGGAGAGTATCTCCAATCGGTCAACAAAGATTTAAAGGTGCTATCGTTCAAGAGAGTAGCTCTTGGATAAAAAAGAAGTCCCCGCCGAAAGCGGGGATTTTTTTTGCCTATTCACCAATCACCAATCACGAATCACCAATCATCAATTTCTTATCTTCGTTTTATGGAACCTGTATATAAGCGCGTGTTATTAAAGTTGTCTGGAGAATCCCTGATGGGTAACAAGGGATATGGTCTTGATCCTGTGGTGATGGAGCAATATGCCAATGAGGTAAAATCCATTACGGATCTGGGTGTAGAGGTAGCGATTGTGATCGGGGGCGGGAATATATACCGGGGGATGAATGAATCGGAAACAGGGATTGAGCGGGCGCATGGAGATTATATGGGCATGCTGGCCACGGTGATCAATGGAATGGCGGTACAGGCCATGCTGGAAAAGATGGGTGTATATACGCGGCTTCTGAGTGCGATCAAGATGGAGCAGATTGCGGAGCCGTATATTCGCCGCCGTGCGATCCGACATGTGGAGAAAGGGCGTGTAGTGATTTTTGGAGCGGGTACGGGAAATCCTTATTTCACTACGGATACGGCCGGGTCATTACGGGCGATTGAAATTGGTGCGAATGTGATTTTAAAGGGTACGCGTGTGAATGGAATTTATACAGCCGATCCGGAGAAAGATCCGACAGCCGTGAAGTACGAGGAGATATCGTTTCAGGAATGTTTATCAAAGAATTTACGGGTGATGGACATGACGGCCTTTACGCTCTGTATGGAGAATAATTTGCCGATCATCGTGTTTGATATCAATGAGCCCGGCAATCTGAAGCGGGTAGTGATGGGGGAGAAAGTAGGTACGCTGGTACGTTAAAGAAGCAGTATATGAGCATTTCGGATATTCGGAAGGAATACATGCGGGAAAGCCTCTCGGAAGGGGATGTGGAGCTGAATCCTTATCTGCAGTTTGGCAGATGGTGGAGAGAGGCGCTGGGTGCGGAGATTGAGGAAGTGAATGCGATGACGCTTGCAACGGCTTCGGCTGATGGTAAGCCATCGGCGCGGATTGTATTGCTCAAGGGCTACGATGAGCATGGATTTGTATTCTTTACCAATTATACCAGTCGGAAGGGGCAGGATATGGCAGAGAACGACCAGGTAACCCTGTTATTTTTCTGGAAGGAGCTGGAACGGCAGGTTCGGATAGAAGGCCGGGTTGAGAAACTGGGTGTGGAAGAGAATGATGCTTATTTTCAATCCCGTCCTGAGGGGAGTAGGATTGGGGCCTGGGCATCTCCGCAAAGCCAGGTGATTCCGGATCGTGCGTTTCTGGATGAGCAGGTACGTTTGTACAGCGGTCAATTTAGCGAGGGAACTATTCCGAGGCCTTCACACTGGGGAGGGTATAGGGTAAAACCCGTGTTGCTGGAATTCTGGCAGGGCAGGCCCAGCAGGCTGCATGACCGGATCCGGTATATTGGGGAGGAGGGAAGCTGGCGTATTGAGCGACTGGCTCCTTAGTAAAACGAAATTGCGGATGAACACCCGATCATCCTGTTGATGAAAGCGGGGGTTGATCCGCAACCTGATTACATACCGTGAACTAGGCTGTTTTGGCCTGAGCTTTCTGGCTGTTTCTTGTTTTGGCAGGACGGGCTTTCCCGAAGGAGCCTTTGAATATCTTGCCTTTCTTAGTTTTTTTGTCGCCTCTTCCCATTTTATATTGATTTAATATATGGCAAAAATAAAAAAAGCAAGGCATAATGCCCTGCTTTTTTAGAATTAGATTCGGCGTATTACAATTTGGAGGTAAGTTCTTTACCAGCTTTGAAACGCGCTACTTTCTTAGCCTTGATTTTGATAACGGCACCTGTCTGAGGGTTGCGACCGTTACGGGCAGCACGCTTGGTTACGGAAAAGGTTCCGAAACCAACCAGCGTTACCTTACCACCACCTTTGAGGGTTTTGGTAACTGCTTCGGTAAATGAGTTCAGGGCTTCGTTTGCCTGTACTTTAGTGATGCCGGCATCATCGGCGATTTTTGCGATTAATTCTGCTTTGTTCATAGATGAGGTTTTTACTTTAACGGTTCAAATATATTCTGTTTTCCAAACTGAAAAAATATTTTTTTGTCACATAGAATTCAGTGTGGTAGCGGATTTCAGCAGATATGTAAATATTTATGAAATGAGCCGTATTCCTCAAATCCGAAGCAGTGGCATATCCCGGAAAAATCGGCTGAAATCCTTACTGGGCGTGGGTTTCAGGATATGAGAGTATATTATTATGTGTTTGAGTAACTTATCCACACTCATTCCACAACTTCCATGAGGCTTCGGAAAGAGATGATTTTATCCCCCCATTTTTCCGTTGTTTTTAGTCGGAGGGCCGGTGCGCACTCGTTCACATAGCGATGATAATGATGAATATCCGTAGCGAAATACTGAACCGCATAGGTTATGCCATCTGCTTCACTGATATCCAGAAGGTGTAGTATCTGGTGATGGGTGAACAGGCCGGTATGCAGCACTTCGGGAATATGTTCATCTTTCATCCATTGAAGCCAGCTGGCGGCGATTTCGGGTGCAACGTTGGTGGTGACGTTGTAAATGATCATCCGTTTGGGTTATTTTATTTCCAGGTAAACAGGGCAGTGATCGCTGTGTTTGACATCGGGGAATATTTCTGCATCTATCAGGCGGTTCCGGAGTGGTTCTGTGGTGCTGATGTAATCGATGCGCCAGCCTTTGTTATTGAGCCGTACGGAGGGGAAGCGCTGGCTCCACCAGCTGTAGCGGTGGGGTTCGGGGTGGAATACGCGGAAGGTATCGATCCAGCCACTGGCGAGGAAGGTATCCATCCAGGCTCTTTCTTCGGGGAGGAAGCCGGTAGTATTTTTATTACCTTTTGGATCGTGGATATCGATCTCTTTATGGGCGATGTTGTAATCTCCGCAGAGGATGATGTTGGGATTTGTTTTGCGGAGGTTATTTGTGTAGGCCATGAAGGCATCCAGCCATTCGTATTTAAAACTTTGGCGATGTTCACCGGAGGTGCCGGAGGGGAAATAGGCATTGATCAGCCGGATGTCTCCGAAATCGAGCTGGATCACTCTTCCTTCATCATCGCTTTCTGTATGGCCATTTCCGGTAATGACCTGATCGGGTAGTATGCGTGTAAAAATGGCTACGCCGCTGTATCCTTTTTTCTGAGCGCTGAACCAGTAATCGTGATAACCCAATGCGTTGATAGCGGCCACATCCACATCTCCTTTGTGTGCTTTGGTTTCCTGAAGGCAGATGACATCTGCCGGATCTGTTTTCAGCCAGTCGACAAATCCTTTTTTGATGGCTGCCCGGATACCGTTGACGTTATAGGAGATGATGCGCATGATCGGATGGGTTAATCGAGGTTTTGCTGCAGCCATTTTTCAGCGGTAGCCAGATCCATACCTTTTCGGTTCGCATAGTCTTCCAGCTGGTCGCGTGTTATTTTACCCAGACCGAAGTATTTGGCTTCCGGGTGGGCGATGTACCAGCCGCAGATGGAAGCTGCGGGCGACATGGCGAGGGATTCGGTGAGCGTGATACCGGTTTGGTTAGTAGCATCGAGCAGATCAAAGAGTTTGTATTTTTCGGTATGGTCGGGGCAGGCCGGATAACCGGGTGCGGGCCGAATGCCAAGGTATTTTTCTTTGATCAGGTCTTCGTTGGCGAGTGTTTCATCGGCGGCGTACCCCCAGTATTCTTTCCGGACACGTTCGTGCAGGTATTCTGTGTAGGCTTCGGCGAGGCGATCGGCCAGTGCCTGGAGCAGGATCTTGTTGTAATCGTCGTGGTTTTCTTCAAACCTTTTTATATGCGGTTCGATGCCCTGGATGGTAACGGCGAAGGCGCCGATATGATCCTGCAGGTTCGTATTGTCCGGAGCGATGAAATCGGCCAGTGAAAGATTGGGCTGACCGGCTGCTTTTTTGGATTGCTGGCGGAGGAATTCCAGATGCACAGGTCTATTGTTACTGAACAGGCTAACGGAATCTCGGCTGTTGCTGTTAGCGGGCCAGAAGCCGATCACGGCTCTGGGTTGGAGCCAGTGTTCGCTTTCTATTTTTTTAAGCATTTCCTGTGCATCGGCATAGAGGCGCGACGCTTCTTCGCCAATAACCTTATCTGTTAGTATATCGGGGAATCTGCCACCCAGTTCCCAGGCGATGAAAAACGGCGCCCAGTCGATATACGGGATGATATCTTTTAGGGGAGTATCTTCAAACGTTTTTGTACCGGTGAAGGAAGGCGTTACGGGCTGGTAGCCGCTCCAGTTGAGGGCCAGTTTATTTTCTACTGCCTTGTTATAGGGCAGGAGTTCTTTAGTGGTTTTGCGGTTGGCGAAATCGATACTGATCTTTTCGTATTCTGATTTTACTTCCCGGATCCAGTTGGAGCGATTGTTATTGAGCAGGTTTCCGGCGACGTTTACGCTGCGGGAGGCATCGAGTACATAGATGACACCGTGTTCGTATTCCGGGTTGATTTTAACGGCTGTATGGGTTTTGGAGGTGGTGGCGCCACCGATCATCAGTGGTTGCGTCATACCGCGGCGTTTCATTTCGCGGGCAACGTGTACCATTTCATCGAGGGAGGGCGTGATGAGGCCGCTGAGGCCGATGATATCGACCTGTTGTTTTTGTGCTTCGTCGAGGATCTTATCGGCCGGCACCATTACGCCGAGGTCGATCACTTCATAGCCATTGCAGCCGAGGACAACGCCTACGATATTTTTGCCGATATCGTGCACATCGCCTTTGACCGTTGCCATGAGGATTTTGCCGGCGGAGGTGCGACTGGATTTTTCGAGTTCGATGAAGGGGGTGAGGACGGCCACGCTTTTTTTCATGACGCGGGCGCTTTTGACCACCTGTGGGAGGAACATTTTACCACTGCCGAAGAGATCGCCTACTACGTTCATGCCATCCATGAGGGGGCCTTCGATCACATCGAGTGGTTTCGGGTATTTCTGACGGGCTTCTTCGGTATCGGCTTCGATGTATTCCGTGATGCCGTTTACGAGTGCGTGTTTGAGGCGTTCTTCTACCGAAGCGCTGCGCCAGGCTTCATCGCGTACGATGGTTTTGCCTTTGGCTTTAACGGTTTCGGCGAAGGAGATGAGGCGTTCGGTGGCATCGGGTTTCCGGTTGAGGACCACATCTTCGCAGCGTTCGCGGAGATCTGCGGGGATTTCATCGTACACCTGTAACTGACCGGCGTTTACGATGCCCATGTCCATTCCGGCTTTGATCGCGTGGAAGAGGAATACCGAGTGCATGGCTTCGCGAACCGTATCGTTTCCGCGGAAGGAGAAGGAGAGGTTGCTGACGCCTCCGCTGATTTTGACCAGCGGGTATTTTTGTTTGATGGCGCGGGTAGCTTCTATGAAATCAACGGCATAGTTGTTGTGTTCTTCCATGCCCGTGGCTACTGCGAATACGTTAAGGTCGAAGATAATATCCTGAGCGGGTATACCAATCTCTTCGGTTAGTATTTTATAGGCGCGATCGGCGATCTGTATGCGGCGTTCGATGTTATCGGCCTGGCCGTTTTCATCGAAGGCCATTACGATGACGGCGGCGCCGTAGTTGAAGCAGGTGTAGGCCTGTTTCCGGAAGGCTTCTTCGCCTTCTTTGAGGGAGATGGAGTTGACGATGCATTTGCCCTGTACGCATTTGAGCCCCGCTTCGATGATGCTGAACTTGGAGGAGTCGATCATGATGGGGATTCGGGCGATATCCGGTTCACTCTGGAGCAGGTTGAGGTAGGTGACCATGGCTTTTTCGCCATCGAGGAGGGCATCGTCCATATTGACATCCAGGATCTGGGCGCCGTTTTCCACCTGTTGCCTGGCCACGCTGAGGGCTTCTTCGTAGAGGCCTTCTCGGATAAGGCGGGCGAATTTTTTGGAGCCGGTAACGTTGGTACGTTCACCGACGTTGAGGAAGTTCGTTTCCGGGCGGACCACCAGCGGTTCGAGGCCGGCGAGTCTCATATACGGTTTGATGTGTACTGTTTCTTTCATATTCATGCGGGGTCGGCTATGGGTAGCGGTCTGGGTTTGATGGTACTCACCGCTTTGGCGATGGCAGCGATATGGGGTGGGGTGGTGCCGCAGCAGCCGCCCACGATGTTGACGAATCCTTCGCGGGCCCATTCTTCGATGTGGCCTGCGGTATGTTCAGGGTGTTCATCGTATTCTCCCATGGCGTTTGGAAGGCCGGCGTTGGGGTAGGCCGAGGTGTAACAGGCGGCGATCTGGGAAAGTTCTTCTACGTGTGCCCGCATTTCTTTGGCGCCGAGGGCACAGTTGAGGCCGATGCTGATGGGGCGGGCATGCATAACCGAAGTATAGAATGCTTCGAGTGTTTGTCCGCTCAGGGTTCGGCCGGAGGCGTCTGTTATCGTACCACTGATCATAACCGGCAGCATAGGCTGGTTGATATCGGCAAAATAGGTACGAATGGCGAAAATCGCAGCTTTGGCATTGAGCGTATCGAAGATGGTTTCGATGAGCAGCAGGTCTACGCCCCCTTCATGGAGAGCTTTAATCTGTTCGTAGTAGGCGGTGGCCACTTCATCGAAGGTGACGGCGCGGAAGCCCGGGTTGTTGACATCTGGTGAGAGGGAGAGCGTTTTGTTCATTGGGCCGATGGCACCTGCCACGAAGGGACCGCCGCGGGAGGGGTCGTAGGCGGAGGAGGCTTTGAATTCATTCACCGCTTCGCGCGCGCAGTGGGCGGCGGCGAGGTTGAGTTCGGTGGCGAGGGCCGACATATCGTAATCTGCCATGGAGATGGACTGGCAGTTGAACGTATTGGTTTCGATGATGTCTGCTCCGGCTTCCAGGTATTTTTTATGGATATCGATGATAATCCGAGGCTGGGTGATGCAGAGCAGGTCATTGTTTCCTTTAAGGTCGGTATGCCAGTCTTTAAAGCGTTCTCCGCGGTAATCGGCTTCGGAGAGTTTGTATTGCTGGATCATGGTACCCATTGCACCGTCGATCACCAGGATGCGCTGTTGCAGCAGGTCGTGGATGGAAGTCATCAAATGAAAAGATTTACGAGGGCAAAGATAGCGTATTGGATTTTAGATATTAGATGTTAGAGATTAGTGATTGGTGATTAGTGATTAGTGGTTGACGTAATTTTCAATCGGCAGTCGGTTCTGGAGGCTGCGGGCGAGGGTCATCTCATCGGTATATTCCAATTCTCCGCCGAAGGCGATGCCGCGGGCTATGGTGGTGATGCGGATACCGGTGTGGGCGAGTTTTTTCTGTATATAATAGATAGTGGTATCGCCCTGGATATTGGGGCTGAGGGCGAAGACCAGTTCTTCTGCCTGTTCTTCTGTTACGCGATGCAGGAGGGATTCGATGTGCAGCTGATCCGGGCCGATGCCATCCAGAGGGGAGATGACACCGCCGAGTACATGGTACACACCGTTAAATTGTTGGGTGGCTTCGATGGCCATTACCTCTCTGAGAGATTCCACTACGCAGATGAGGGCTTGTTTTCGGCCGGGATTCGTACAGATGGAGCAGCGGTCTGCATCGGCCACATTGTGGCATTTCTGGCAGAAACGAATCTCGTTGCGCATACGGGAGATGGTTTCGCCGAAGAGGCTGACCGATTCTTTTTCCTGTTTCAGGAGGTGCAGAACGAGGCGGAGAGCGGTTTTGCGACCGATACCGGGCAGTTTCGCGAATTCGTTCACGGCTGCTTCCATCAGTTGGGAGGAGAAGACCATGTTGCGAAGTTAGGGTTGATTTTCGAGCTCTTTGAGGTTGATTTCTACCTCATTTTCCCAGTTAGGGCGTATGCTGAGGTTATCTTTCCGCGGGATAACGATTTCCGGCTGTCGCTTCAGTTTGTAATCGCCCGTATCCCATTTTCCGTTGCGGTTGCGATCGTACAAAACCCTGACCTGGTAGTCGGCCGGCACCAGGAGTGGGATGTTGATGCGGGTAGCGTTCAGTGGGATGGATTGTTTGAGCACATCGTTGGCAAAGAATAAGAGCACCGGATGTTTAGTGGTGTCCAGATTGGAGAGACGGATCAGCAGGGAGCCGTAATCTTCTTTTTTCTTGGTAGAAAATTTGAGTGTATCGTTCCGGAGAACGGAGAAACCGAAGGTGTCGGCGGCGAGGCCTTTTTCGATAAAAAGCTTGTAGGCTGTTCCGGGCGACCAGTTGTGGCTGACCGTTACGATGTTGGAATCGATGGAAATGGTTGAGGCGATGCGGGTGCCGGAATCGGTAGCCAGGTAGAGTTTAGCGGAATCGAATGTGTTGGGTTTTCGTTCGAAGGTCAGCTGCAGGGGCAGGAGGATGTCCTGGCCGCCGCTGGCTGATGAGCTGTATTTGAGGCGTTTATCGTCTGTTTTGGCCGGTTTTTTTGTGGCGGGGCGTTTGGTATCTTCTTCCGCTTCCTGGAAGGCGTAGAGGCGAACGGGGGGCGTTTTTGCCGTGATGGTGACCGGCTGGTTGAGGAAGCCGAAGAGTTCGGACGACTGGTCGTATTTGAGGCCGCCGTCGGCATCTTTGAGTGCGAAGAGGTTATAGGTACCCGGTGAGAGGTAGCGGAAGCTGAAGAGGCCATCGCCGTTGAGGCGGGCCATGTATTTGGGTTTTCGGGTTTTGACGGCCGAATCTGCGAGATCCGGCTGGAGGATAGCCACGAGCGTGCTATCGGCTTTCCCTGTTTCAGCGATCAGGATTTGTCCGGAGATAGTTCCCGAATCGATGGAGGGGCCGGTAGCGAAAACGTAGGTGAAGTTTTTAAGCGGATTGTTTTCATTGATATCCTGCAGGGCATTGCCGAAGTTGAAGGCGTAGGTAGTATTGGTCTGCAGCGTGTCTTTGATGTTGATGGTGACCGTCCGCAGTTTAGATTCGATGACCGGCTGAACTTTAGGGACGGGCGAGACCACCAGTTGTTGTTGTATATCGCGGAGCTGGACGTATTCATTGAATTCCAGCACGATTTTAGGGGAGGACGTGTTGGTAGCGGAATCTTTGGGGAGTGCACGGATCAGGACCGGGGGCAGAGTATCTTTTGCGCCGCCCATGGGTGGAAGCGGCTGTCCGCAGCGGAGGGAGGATCCGATGATCAGGAAGACGGAACTGAGCAGGAGTAAGGATCGCAGCATAGTTAACAGCGAAATTACATCGTTTCTATGGATACCGATGGAATCTTTGTGTGGAAAGGGTGCAACCAATGGCGGCTGGTTTTGTTAAGTTTTAAAAGCGTTTGATATGGCGGTGTATAGTTTGAAGACGGTGCAGAAGATACCGGTTTCCCTGGATGAGGCCTGGGATTTTTTCTCTCATCCGAAGAATCTGGCGGTGATGACGCCGGAGTATCTGAATCTGAAGTTCACGAATGAGTTGTTTGGAGAGAAGATGTATGCCGGTCAGGTGATGACGTACAAGGTGAAGCCTGTTTTAGGTATACCGATGTTTTGGATGACCGAGATCACGCATGTGTCGGACCGCAAATTTTTTGTGGATGAGCAACGGTTTGGACCGTATGCGATGTGGCACCACCAGCATCATTTCCGGGAGATTGAGGGAGGCGTGGAGATGACCGATCTGATCCATTACAAGATACCCGGATGGATCCTGGGCGACCTGATGAATGCGTTGTTTATCCGGAAGCAGTTGGAGACGATTTTTACGTTTCGTTTCCAAAAAGTGGAAGAATTATTTGGGAAATGGGTAGAAAAATCATGAAAATAAGGCCTAAAGGCCTCATTTTCACCTATTTAACTTATTTTTTTACCTAAATACTCTCGAGTGGGTATAGTGCGGTTTGCCGGATGCATTAACTTGCATATGGATAGCCGTTGAATGCCTCGAAAACACCATCCGTAACCTTTTGAAAAGCGGCCCTAAGTTAACTGCACTTTGTTTCTATTACTCAGCCGGGCATCCGGGAGATATATTTTTGGATCTGTTTGATCTGGTCGGTCACCTGCGGATTGGTGGCTTTGGTAGCTTTTGCTTTTTTGAAATAATCTTTTGCCGCCCGGAATTCGCGTTTTTGCATCATGATCTGGCACATTTGCAGGTAGGCCATGGCCAGGCTGTCGGGGTCTGGGATACCCGCTTTGATAGCTGCCCGGATGAGGGATTCACCCTGTTTCATTTCACCTTTCTGCATAGCCATTAGGCCGAGCTGGAGTTTATTGGCGCCTTCGGCCTCCTTCATGGGTACACCGAGGTCGAGGCTTTTTTTCATGTGTTTTTCGGCCGAGTCGAAATCCTGTTTCATCATGGCGATGTTACCCTTGAGGGTGTAGAAGACTGATTGTACCGGCTTGTAGAGGAGGCCGGGGAACCAGACCATGTTAAGGATTTTTTCGGCGGCTTCGAGGTCACCCCCTTCGAGGTGTTCCTGGATAAGTCGGAGCGGGCCGAAGAAGAAATGGGTGAACAGCATGATAACTGCAGCCAGGTAGAGGATGAAGGCAGGCCAGAAACCACTGGTGATGTTCACGGTGATGGCGAGGGCGAGGACCACGAGGCTGATCCAGAATCGGTAGCGGATAAATGCGTCGAACCATTTCATATGGCAAAGATGCAGATTCTTTTTGTTTATTCCGTAATTTTGCAGACTTCCGGCTTTAGGGCGGGATGGTCCCGTAGTTCAATGGATAGAATAGAAGTTTCCTAAACTTTAGATACAGGTTCGATTCCTGTCGGGACTACGAAACGAGAATCAAGGCTACTTTTAACGAGGTAGCCTTTCTCATTTTCCTCCGAAACCCTTGCTACGCTTGAGATTAGAGAGACCACACTATTCACTCCAGGAGTTCGAACTCGCTTATTTTCCTTATCATACCTCATTCCCTCTGGGAATAGCAAATATTGAAGACGCTGCACAGCAATGTTCAGCGTGAAGTGGTAGAGCGTTTTGAGTTTGAATCCATTTACCATGCTCAGTTGATTTTTAACCGCTACTAAGACTGGTACAATAATCACCGAAAGCATGGCGCATTGGGCTGAAAATCTCCTGAACAGTACCTCCGCGAAAATGACCCTATATCTGGACCCTATAAAACAGAAAAAATAACCGATATTGTCTCAAATTTTAACCCCATTTTGTCCAAGAATTAAGGGGCCGATACAGTTCCATTCCTATAGCATTTGGAAATTAACATCTACCAAAGGATAATTTTTATTAATTACTTATCAATGAACAAAATATTTAAATTTCTACTTTTAAGTTTATCCATATCTGTAACCTTATACGCCCTAGTTGTGTATTCATTTCTTGAACTTGGCGTTGCAGTTCACCCAGGTATGAAAAGTAATTTTCAAGCACACCCTATTGGTATCTACTTGCATATTTTTGCATCACTCATCGCTTTAGCTATAGGACCTTTCCAATTCAATGAAAAGTTCAGATTAAATAAAATACAAGTGCATCGATTGCTAGGTAAGATTTATCTCATAAGCGTATTAATTGGAGGGATTTCTGGTTTATATATGTCTCAATATTCATTTGGTGGCATGGTTTCTCATTCAGGATTTTTCACATTGGCCATACTATGGTTAGCCACAGGATATAAAGCATATCATTCCATCAAAAATAAAAATGTCCAAGCACACCAATATTGGATGTTTATCAATTTTGCACTCACATTTGCAGCAGTAACATTGCGAACTGGATTAGGATTAGGTTTCGCTAGTGGAACTCCTTTTGTAGTATTCTATCCATACCTTGCATGGCTTTGTTGGGTACCTAATTTACTTGTTGCTTTGGTTATTGCTAAAAGACAATAAAAAACTACGCCTTCAACTCAAATAAACTAACAAGTGCATTATGGTAATGTTGAGGTAATCCGTCTGTATTTTTTAATTGAGAGAGCCCCAAAAAATCAAAACCACAAGACGTATAGTGCTCTATTAGTTTTAGGTTCTCTCCTACCGTGTCCATGCGGACAAAATTCTTTCCATTTTGGGTAGCGTAATTTTTAGACCACTCAACAATTTTCTTTACCAAGCCTTTGCCTCTAAAATTAGGATTAGTGGTTATCCTGTGGATATACACTGACGGATCGATGTTCTTTTCTTGCCAAATTAAAGGATCCGAAAATGTAGTAGCCCAAATACATACTATTTCTCCATCAATAATCATCTTCCATTGTCTATTATCTGCAATTTCATTTACAACCATCTCTCTTTCAAAATCCGGCCAATGACTAATGAACCTTTCTTTTTGATATGCTGTAGCAGACTTGTATAAATCAAGAATGAAATCTAGATCTCCAATTGAACTATTTTGTATTTCCATGAATAACATATTGTATGGGTAAAAGTAAACAACCTCACGCAGAAACAACAAAGGACCCACGATTTAACGTAAGTCCTTGATTTTCATGTAGCGAGACTGGGATTTGAACCCGGGACCTCAGGGTTATGAATCCTGATAATGTTAGCTAACCTCAATAACATTGGTTCCTTATAACTTATTATTGATTCTTAGCTCCAAAACAGCTGTTACATCAGCAGCAAATTCCTCCAAACTGCCTCCTAAGGTGGCTACAGTGCCTACCGAAGCAGTTGCGATGGTGGGCATTTTTGTTTTTAAATTTTAGATACTGGTTCCTCTCCTACGGTGAGCAGGCCTGCCTGCCGGGATTCCTGTCGGTACTACTTTTTACTATGAGGACAATATTGGTAAGTAGAGATACTATAGTTTAAGGATCTCTTTACTATTTAAAGAGAAGGGAAATTTTACAGCAATTCCACTTTGGTATTAAAGAATTCGTTTTCGTTTAAACCAAAAATATATTAAAATCGAAATAACAGCCATTAAGGCCAGGATCAAAAAATAGCCTGACTGCCATTTTAACTCAGGCATGTTGTCAAAATTCATTCCATAAATTCCTGCTATAAAGGTCAATGGCAAAAAGAAGGCAGAAAATACGGTCAGCAATTTCATCACATCATTGCTTTTCTGCGCACTGACAGACAGATAAGTATTTAGTAAGTTGTTTGCATTCTCTAGCACTTCATCATAGCTTAAAATGAGGCTCAATAGTGTATCTTTTATATCTTGTAAAGCGGTTTTTGATTGTTCGTCTATTAATATTTCATTAGCAACCTGTTGAAATAACTGTAATAATTTTTTTATAATTCGAGATTGGGCTTTCAAATAATAAAGATCTTCTAACGAAACATTTGAATAGTTTTCAAGGAAAATTGTTTGTTCGATTTTAATTATTTTTTCATCCAGTTCATTTAAAGGCAGTTGATAGGTCTCTACCATTTTATGAATGAGGTAAACTAAAACTTCATGGGGATGGTTGTATTGAGTGTTTATATTTTGTAAAAAATCGAATGGCTTTCTATGGATTGTTATTATTTTTTTCTCATTATAGAAAAATGCAATTTTATTTGAAAGCTCATTTATGGTGGTTGCTCCTCGCTCGATAGTTGAAGTAAATGCTCTGAGAATAATAAAATTATAGTGTGGCTGTTTTTCAAACTTTGGCAAATGCCCCTGCTCTAAACTATCCCTTATTAGAAAATAGTCTAATTGATATTCTTTCGCAATATCTTCAAGCGCATCCTTATCAGGTTGAAAAAGATCGATCCATATAAAACTTTCAAACTTTAAAATATTTTGTATGCTGTTTTTCATCTTTTTAATTGATGCATTATTGGAAATTGGTTTGCCAATGAATATTTATTGAATCTCCCTAATCGCCTCATATTTTATATCCATCAAATTTTACGTATTTACATGTATTAGGCGGTTTGAAATTAAATGTAAGACTTTTTAAAAATAAAATGGGGCGAGGTATTCCCTCTAATTTCTTTTGAATAAACTATAGTAAAAACCACTATACTATTTTTTATGTACATCCTATTGGATCTGCCCCACTTTAAAGTACGTGCAAACTTGATATATTTTATTGGTTGTTGCTCTATGAATTCAACTCATAAATATGCCAGACATGACTACTCTTACACATGTTTGAGTGGATTACATTGCTTTATCCATGCTTAAAATCCGATGATGGTTTTCAACCGCCCCCACAATTCATTATCAAAACCAGAAAGGGCGAGGGCGGGGGTGCCGGAGGATTGTCCCAGCCGGATCACGACCAGTTTTTGGGAGGGAACAACATAGATTTTCTGGTCATCTTTGCCCAGCGCGCAGTACATATCAGCGGGTGCATTGGGAACAAGCATTCCCGGGAACACCGTTTGAAATATGGGGGCCATGAATGTTGATTTACCATTCAGCCAGGTGAGATAGCCGTAGGATGGATTGATCGTCTGGGAGGAGTTGATCTGTGCATTAAAGTAATTCGAATCGTTCAAAATGGGTGTTTGTTCCCATATTCCTTTATTGAGCATGAGTAAGCCAAATCGGGCCATGCTGCGAGCATTACTGAAATAGACATTATTGAAATTGTTTTTTACCCATAATCCGTTCATGCCGATTCGATTTCGAATCTTTTGCTGGAAGTATAGGTTGTACGATAAACCGGTTGCATTTTCAACCACTTTATCCAGTAAGGTATAGGGCGCATTGTGATAGGCCCAACGGCTGCCGGGTTCGGCTTTGAATGTCAGACAGGCGGGCGTGGTACAATCATCATCTGCACCGGCATCATCGAGGCCGGTGGTCATGGTAAGCTGATGCCGAATGGTTATGCGATCCTCCTGCAATACGGGCAGAGAAGTCCAGCCCCGGCCTAAATAGGTGGAGCTGCGGGTATTGATGTTGAGTAATCCTTCCTGTTGTGCAATGCCCACAAGCATGGCCGTCATGGTTTTGCCGGCGGAGGCCCAGTACCAAAGACTATCTGCCGTGAAAGAACCGAAATATCGTTCAGAAACAATTTTTCCGTTTTTGAGCAATATAAAGGCTTTGGTGTTTCTGGATTGTAGAAAGGAGTAAAGATCATTAAGTTGCGCCTCGTTCCATCCCAGTGAAGCAGGTGTAAGCGTCTGCCATTCCGATCCTGAGACCGGGGGAAAATAGAGGCTGCTATTGGATGGCATAGGTTCCGGAGTAG
>CANHUD010000013.1 GCA_947463665.1 Sphingobacteriales bacterium | reverse complement strand
TCTTCATCACTTGGTCCCATGTGAAAAGTCCCCTGCGGAACGTAGACCATACCTGGAGGTTTGGGAAGGGTATATTTACTCCCAAGCGAAACCCCGTGTAACTGCCCATCGTTTGGCACCCCGCCTTTGGCAGACTTACCAGACTTGCCACAACTGGCAGCCAACAACACAACGGAAGCCAGCATGCTTACGTTCAGCAGATTTTTTCTCATTTTCATAAACATCTTTGAGACCATGTGGACAAATATAGAGTAATATTTAATTTACTTTTTTATGACAATTCAATCTTAAAAGAATATTTAACAAACTCACTCTGCACTTCCTTCCCTACGATAACGATCACCTTTCATCGGATATTGCCTTCCTGCAGAACCTTAACAAATCATTCTTTTCGCTCTCTCAGCAACTCCTTTGCCTCTTCTACAGAATAGACAGGTGCCTTACAGGCGTATTGCCTGCATATATAAAACACAGTTTTTCCGGGTATTGTCTTTCTTCCTCTGAGCAATGCAAAATCCTGATTATCAACGGCTGAAACCTGAATAACCCTGTAAGGAAGATAGGAATGAAGGAGGTCTCTTACCACCTCTTCCAGACGGTTGCCGAAGATAGCGATTTCCGGTGTTCCGGCAACCAGTTCCTGCAAGAAATCCAGCCAGACGCCAAAGGAGGTTGGATATCGGACGATCATAGGCCGGACTGCTTCCACCATCCGCAACGCCCGTTCTTTCCAGCCCGGCTTCTCCATGTAAATACCCAGTCGCCATAAAAGTACCGCCATCTGTGCATTTCCGGATGGTGTGGCACCGTCGTAAATTTCTTTCTTTCGAACTAATATATCAGACTGCTCTTTGGAGGAAAAGTAAAAAAACAACCCTTCCTCATCAGAGAAATGCGCTGTCACCTGCTGTACCAGGGTATCTGCCCGGTGTAAATAGGCCAGTTCACCTGTCCATTCATAAAGATGTAGCAGTGCCAGTGCCAACGGAGCCAGATCATCCAGAAAAGCCGGAATTCGGGCCCGGCCGGACGCCTGCTCCTTTTCATCCCACAATGCGGTATGAAGATAGTGCCCGTCTTTTCCGAAAACACGAAGCAATGCATCCATGTTTCGCCGGGCCATTTTGAGGAAATGAGGCTCCCGGAGGGCAATGCCCGCCTTACTGTATGCAATGTTCATCAATGCATTCCACCCCAGTAACTGCTTATGATCAAGACCGGGGCGCACACGTTTAGAACGTGCGGCGTAGAGAATTTTTTTTCCTTCTTCCAACAGCTGTTCCTGATCCGGTTCCGGCCAGGTTTTCAACCGGGGGATATTTGTATGCTCCCAGTTGCCTTCCTCTGTAATATCAAGGAGCCTACAAAACTGAACCGCCTTTTCCATTCCGAAAGAGGGTTCCAGCAGGCTGAGTACATCCTGCCGTGACCAGGTGTAAAACTTGCCCTCCACCCCTTCTGAATCGGCATCCAGCGCACTGTAAAAAATAGCATCAGGGCTCATCAGCTCCTGTTCCACAAACGCCAGTGTTTCACGGATGGCACGTTCGTAATAAGAAGAACCGGTCAACTGGAAGGCATCGGAAAGTGCCGACACGATCAATGCATTATCGTACAGCATCTTTTCAAAATGAGGGGCAAGCCATTCCGTATCCGTGGAATAACGTGCGAATCCTCCGCCAATCTGGTCATATATCCCGCCCATCACCATCGCATCGAGGCTTAGCCCTGCCTGTGCAAGGGATGCCGGAGATCCGGTGAAGTGATGATACCTCAATAAAAAGAGAATACTGAAGGTCTGTGGAAATTTAGGGGCACGGCCAAATCCACCCCACTCCTGATCCGCCTGTGCCATTACCTGCTGAAAAGCATCCTCCAGCTGCACCTGCTGAAAAGACGCTTCCCCGGGAATCAGTGAAGTAGTTGGCTGAATTCCGAATGCATTCGCTTTTTCCAGATGCTGCCGGATGGCCTCTGCCTGCTCTTCAATTTGTGAACGCTTTTCTCTGAACGCGCTGGAAAGACCATGCAATACCTGACGCCAGGAAGGCCGGTTATGCATATTTACCGGCGGGAAATAGGTGCCGCCATAGAATGGCTTTCCATCAGGAGTCAGAAACACATTCAGTGGCCAGCCACCGCTTCCTGCCATCGCCTGTACCGCATCCATATATAAATGATCTAGATCCGGACGCTCTTCCCTGTCTACTTTAATATTGATGAACTGCTCGTTCATAATCCGGGCAGTATCCGGATTTTCAAAACTCTCCCTCTCCATCACATGGCACCAGTGACAGGCAGAATACCCGATACTCACCAGAATAGGCTTATCCTCCCGCTTGGCACGCTTCAACGCTTCCTCACCCCATGGATACCAGTCGACCGGATTGTGCGCATGCTGCAGCAGATAAGGGCTTGTTTCGGCCGAAAGGCGGTTCATATCAGGAAACTATCTGTTATAAATAATCGGGGGAATCAGATTGTTCAGACATCAGGAAAGCAGTGCAACTACCCGGTTATTTTTTCTTGGTGCGGGAACACAAAAATTTATCCAGTGCCGCGATCATACTGGGCACCTGAGGCTCCGGCGCTTTGATGTGCAGCTGAAGGCCGGCCTCTTCAATGGCCTTGGACGTGTTGCTGCCAAAAGCACCGATAAATGTTCCATTCTGAACAAACTCCGGAAAATTATCAAACAGGCTCCGCACACCGCTGGGCGTAAAGAAACATATCACATCAAACGCATCGGCCTTTATACCGCTTAACTGACAACTGATGGTGCGATACATATAAGGTGTGCTGAATTCACAATTATGCTGCCTGAGCCAATTGACAATTTCGTTATCCTGCTGGTTTTCCGAACATGGATAAAGGAATTTCTCGTTTACCTTGTGCCGGTTGATGACATCGAAAAGACTTTTGTTGGTACCGTCGGTCCCAAAAAAGACCTTACGTTTACGGTAGAGAATAAACTTCTGAAGATAAAGAGCAACCGCTTCCGTAATACAGAAATACTTGGTATCCTGAGAGATCGTCAGTTTCATTTCTTCACAGATCCTGAAAAAATGATCAATGGCATTCCGGCTCGTGAAGATGACACCGGTATACTCCGTTATTTCAATTTTCTGGCGGCGAAAATCCTTGGATGGAATAGGTTCGAGCTGAATAAAAGGACAGAACTCCAGATCAACCGAATATTTTCTGGCCAGATCAAAATAAGGAGATTTCTCTGATTCGGGCCGGGGTTGTGTGATAAGTATCTTTTTCACCGGTTTTTTAACATCAGTCATATTATCTGCCGTGTTCTGTTTCAGAAAATCAATGTGCAAAGGTACATACTATTATGCAATAAACTGAACTAGCAACTTACAAACTACCAGAACGGGCATAATTTCAAAGGCGGCAACAAAGAGCAGGTACTGCAAAAGGGGGATGCGCAGTATGGGCTGAATGGCCTGAAATCCTCTCACCAGTCTGGCAATAATCAGGATCCCCAAACCAACAAGAGCCAGTTTCAAAATGATTTTTTGAGCATCCCCACCTGTGTAGGCCATCAGAACAATAAATGGAAGAAGATAAAGTCCGGCTATCTTATTCACCGTAAATACAACAAAAAGATAATGACGAGAAGCTTCCCCTTCCTGAAAAACCCAGCCCAGAAACTCCAGCAACAGGTATTTGGCTACAAAAAGGGCTGTCAGCATTAAAAACCAGAGCAACATGGAACCTGCTACCGGAAAGCGCCCGTCCATACCAAAATAAGGCTCCGTCAGGTACAGAAATGTGCTCCCGGTTATGCAATAAAAAAGACTCAGCAGCAGGGAGGGCAGGGTCGACTGACCAAGCTGCTCGCGGAGTTGCTTTTGTCGTACAGTGGTGTTGAAAACCACCATAAACAGATCAGTGAAATATTTTGGAAAGAGCTGGCGCAGCAGGGCCAGAAAAAAAACAATCCCGCATAAAAGATAAAATTTCCAGTCAATATTCTGCACTACGCGCATCTGTTCCGGTATGTAGAGCACGGGAGAAGCCGCACGAAATAGGGAGTCGCTGGCAATACGCTCTCCTGAATAAGGACCATAAACAGATGATGGATCCAGCCTCCCGGAGGGCAGGAACAACCGGTAACCCGACTCTGTGCCAATGGTGTCGGCCATTTCAACCAATGGTTCAGCAGGCAGCAGTGTATCCACCTCCTGAGCCGAAACCGAAACAATGGTTCCCAAAACGGTCAATAGTGTAAAAAAAATCTTCATCCCCTGCAAAGATTAAAAAATCGAAACAAAGCCAACATGTATTTTCGCCTGCCGCAGAGAAAATGGCTGCCCTTCCCGTTTACCAACAGCATAACTCAGGTTCAGCATTCCACTTTTCGTCTCCAGCATAAGGCCCATTCCCGCACCGGCATGAAACACATCACGGGTTATCCCCGACACTTTCTGTGTGGCCCAGCCCGCATCTGTAAAAGCCGATAAAAATGCATTCATGCCTATAAGATACCGGAATTCTCCGGTCATTATCCCATAGCGGTCTGTGTAAATACTCTCTTCATCAAACCCGCGCAACAGCCTGTACCCGCCGATCTGAAAAAGTTCATTCCGGTAAATACCTCTGGCTGCTACCAGCCCTCCCTGAAAGGCCGTCCGAATGGTTGTCTGACGGCCCGTCTGCCAGTAACGGGCTGCCTGGATCCGCGTTCGAACCATATAACTCCGAGAGGGTAACTGGTCATACAACGTGCCAAAATCGAATGGCTGTCCGTTTGCAGTATGCGTAAGGCCGGTTACCAGGTTATTCTTCCTGATACGCCGGATACCCCCGCTAAGTGTGACCAACAATTCAGACCCTTTCCGGGGATTCATGCGATAGTCCGTACCCGTAAAGTGATAATCGATCCCAAAACTCCCGGATCGAACGTCCAGCTCATCGGGCAACACCCTTTGAACCTTTATACGACTGGTATCCACACCAATAAGATTGGTAGCCATTTGCTGATAAAAGATCCGGCCCCTGCTACGCGCATCAATCCGGAAAGGAATACCCACCGTTGTTTGCAGATTCAGAAAACTGCTGTCTTTACGAAACAGATCAAATTGCATATCCACCCCAAAAGCCGATCGGAACAGGTAAGGCTGGCTGTATCTGAGATTCAGCCTGGGTGAACGCACCTGGAGCTGCTGCCAGTTGAGTCCGATATGCTCCCCTTTTCCCAGTGCATTCATCAGCTGCATACTAACATCACCGGTTATCATTACTTTTCCGGCTGCCTGATCACTGGCAGGAAGCAGGCCCACCAGCGCAGATACCTGGCTACTCTGACGGGCATCAAGGTAAAGACTGAGTGTGGCACCTGTACCCAAACGGGTTAGCTCCCATTTACGGGACTCCTGGAGAAAGGACAGCTCGCGAATACGGGCAGAAATATCATCCAGCCTGTCTTTCCGGTAAACCGATCCGCGTGGTATCCCCAGATACTGATGAAAGTAGTCCGGGTCAATACGCGCCGATCCGTTTATGGTTATGCTGTCGATCCGGTACAAAGGTCCCTTATCCAGCATCCAGATCCCTCGCCAGCCGTTGGCCTCCATTCGAATACTGTCTACGCGAATCGCAGCAAAAGGATATCCGTTGTTTTCAAGAAATCCCAGCAGTTGCTCCTGTACTTCAACCAGGCGCACCGGATCAACTGCCGCTTTTTCAAATTTGTTTACAGGGAGGCCCATCGACTGAAACAGTGAAGCCACAGTGGTATCCATTTCTAAAGAAGCCCACCTGTAAAGGGAGCCGGCATGCATCCATACCTCCGCAAACCCTTCCGTGTAGTAAAGGCTGTCGATTGAAAACGATAAAAAACCAAGAGACTGCCGGTTCCTTACGAGATTTTCCAAATAGAGCTGTCCCTCACTACGGGAGGAAAATTCATTCCGCAATGCGCCCTTTTCAGCCAACAGGAAGGTATCTTTGCCAACCTGATGATAACGAATCTCAAACCTTCCCTGTGCAGAGGTCTGCAGGGACGAAAGGAAGGCTATCAAAAGGAAAAGCAGGGCTACAGGTAGCTGCATAGCCTCAAAAATACAACGAAGATGAGCAATCCGGAACGATCAGATACCGGTCTTTACCTACATATTCCTTTTTGTCGCCAGGCCTGCCATTACTGTAATTTCCATTTTTCCACAACCATGAACAACAGGCAGCAGCTCATCGAAGCCCTGCTGAAGGAAATGGATCTGGTACCGGGAAAGCAACGTCAGACCTTCAGAACCGTGTATTTCGGCGGTGGTACGCCGTCCATTCTTACTGCCGGAGAATTAGAGCGGCTTACAACAGGCCTGCAGCAAAACTTTCATATTCAGGATCCGGCGGAACATACACTGGAAATCAATCCGGACGATGTGGATGAAGAAAAACCTTTTATCTGGAAGGAGCTGGGATTCAACCGGCTCAGCATGGGTATACAGTCGTTCCGCGATGAGGACCTTCAGTGGATGAACCGCAGTCACTCAGCACAGCAGGCCATAGATGCCCTGACCCGCGTGCGAAAGGCCGGTTTTGAAAACCTGAACATTGATCTGATCTACGGACTTCCGGGTTTATCGGATGAGGCCTGGGAAAAACAGGTACGCAAGGCGATGGATCTCCGGGTACCGCACATTTCTGCCTATGCCCTCACAGTAGAGCCGAAAACGGCCCTACACCATTTGGTAGAGAAAAAAAAGCATCCGGATGTGGATCCGGAACAACAGGCCCGCCAGTTTCTTATGCTCACAGAACTGCTGGAATCTGCAGGATACGAGCACTATGAGATCAGCAATTTTGCCCTGCCTGGTTTTCGCTCCGGACATAATTCATCGTACTGGTCCGGGATACCTTATGTTGGCCTGGGGCCGGGAGCACATTCATACGACGGGCAGGCCCGGTACTGGAATGTAGCCAATAATCAACAGTACATTGATGCCATCGGTGCCGGACGGATTCCGAATGAAAAAGAGGAGCTGACTCCTGCACAACGAATCAATGAATACATCATGATACGCCTGCGAACCTCCGACGGACTGGATCTGTCTGTCCTGAAAAAAGAATGGGAGCCGGAACGCTTACAGGCATGGGTCAGGTCTGCTGAAAAATTTGTAGACCGGGGCATGATGAGCATAACCGATGAACAAATGGTGCTGACCAGAGCCGGCAGGCTTTTTGCGGATGGGATTGCCGCAGAGCTGTTTGTGGATGAACCCGAATGTTTATAGCTTGAATGCAAAAATTTTCATAAAAGACGTTCTTTTGTTGAACTATCCACTGCTGTGTATGTTAAAAGGTTAAAACAGACGCATGCCAGGAACAGTGTTACGTAAGTATCGGGAAATCAGAAATTATTCTCAGGACTATGTGGCCCGTAAAATGGGAATTTCACAGAATGCGTACAGTAAGATAGAGAACAACATTACACAACTTACTGTAAATCACGTAAAACAGATCTCTCAGATTCTGGAGGTATCCATCATGGATCTCCTGCGCGATGATTTTGAAATCCATAGTCCAAGCAATATTCATACAGAAAGTATCAGTAAGGAAGCCTTATTGGCCACCATGGATAAAATACGGTGTAAACTGGACGAAAAGTCACCGCAGAAACATGACTTTTACCCCGTTGTGATGGCATTGCTGCAATCGCTGGACTCAACAATTACCAACGTTCATTAGGCCTCCGATAAAGTTTAGGCTTAACCATATCATAAAAAGCCTTTGTGTTCGTTAATGAATCGTAAGCTGTATCCCTCCGTTGAGGAATCTGCTGAGATAAATCCGTACGAACCCCAAAGCACTGGCTTCTATGATACTGATGCACAATCTTTTAGAAGGGCGTATAGCGCCCAGGTGGATGGTCTTTCTGGCTGAACAGCTCCTGACCACAGCTGCCTGGATATTGGCCCTTTTTACGTTAACACTCCTCGGCATAGAGTTGCCCGATACCCGGAATTTTTTGCTATTACTGCTGGCAAATCAGGTTGTATCGATTGCGTCCATGCTCGTTTTACGCACACACCATGGAATCGTTCGGTACTCTGAGATCAGAGATGTGAAGGGGATTATACGCTTCGGGATGATGCAGTTCATTCTGCTTCTGTTACTGCAGGGTATAGTATTTCCCTCTGTTTTCAGTCCTGCACAAACAATCTTTCTGGTTGCTTTGAATGTGGTTCTATCCACCTTATCCCTGATTTCCTTCCGTTTACTGGTAAAGCATATATATGCGATCGGTTTTGGAAAGTCCATCAAAAAAGAACATATCCTGATTTATGGTGCCGGCAAGCGGGGACTGGCCATGTGCAAAGCCATCAACGATACCCTGTCAATGGGTATGCATGTATCCGGATTCATTGAAGATGACCTCACCAAAGTGGGCAAATCCATTCTCAGCAAACCGGTGATCAGCAGTGATGTAAAAACATTAAGTGTACACATTCTTCAAAATGGAATAAAAAAGCTGATCATAGCCACCAGTCTGTCCGCTGCTAAAAAAACAGAACTGACCGATCTATGTGCAGAATTACAGATACGTCTTCATTATCTTCCTGCTGTGGAGGATTGGCTTCATCAGGGGCCGGATCGGTTGAGCATTCTGGATATACAGGCCGATTCCATTCTGGATGGCCAGGCAGATTATCGTTTCAATCCTCTCAGAAAAGAAGAGTACCGAAACGCCACCATTCTGGTTACCGGTGCGGCCGGTAACATCGGGCTGACACTCTGCAAACAACTATGTTTACTGCCTGTTCGCCAGATTATTCTGCTGGATGTAGCCGAAAGCGGTCTTCATGATGCCATGATTGAACTGAAAGAATGGGCATCAAGTGTGGACATTCGAATGGAACTGGCCAGTGTTCGTGAGGAAAAAAGGATCAACCGGATCATGCAGAAATACCGGCCTGATATGATTTTTCATGCAGCGTCTTACAATCACAGCCGTTCTGTAGAACATTTCCCTGCGGAAGTGATCATGACGAATGTGAAAGGCACCAAGATCATGGCCGATGCGGCTATACGGCACAAAGTCCGCACGTTCATGCTCATTTCATCCAACAAAGCTGTTCACCCCACGAACCTGCTGGGAGCGTGTAAACGATTTGCAGAATTATATATTCAGCTGCTGCATTCCGTAGACCAGACTGAATTTATGATTACCCGTTTCGGAAATGTTCTGGGCACATCCAATTCAGTTGTTGCACAGTTCCAGAAACAGATTGAGAACGGGAAGCCCTTGACCGTAGCCCATCCGGGATCTACACGATATTTTATGTCGGTAAACGATGCCACCGCCCTGATCCTGGAATCTGCCGTGATCGGGAAAGGAGGCGATACCTTTGTTTTTGATATGGGTCAACCACTGAATCTTGTGGATGTGGCCGAAAAAGTGATCAAACTCTCCGGTAAAATGCCAGGCCGGGATGTACAGATTTCCTTCTGTGGGTTAAGACCTGGTGAAAAGATTTTCGAGCAGCTTATCGCTGAAACAGAAAAACTTACCAAAACCAGTCATCCCGGCATTATGAGAGTAAAAGGGCGCAATATAGACAGTCGGATCATAGATGCACTGATCGATATGGTATATTATACTGAAACGCCGGAAGAAACCATCATCCAGCGGATGTGGGAATTGATGCCGGAACTGGATGGCATTAAGCCCGGAGGTGCGTTGCGGTATATGGGCAGCCCCTATCAGCAGGCAGAAGATCATTTTCAACAATCAAAGACCTCCATTCAATAAGGTTCAGATCAACTCTTTTTCTATGCTCCGGAAACCTTCTTCCGGAGATTTTTTTTCCCAGAGAATTTCATAAATGGCTGTGGCAATTGGCAGATAGGCCCTAACCTTTTCGTTTACTTTTTGAATTGCCCTGCTGGCGGGATAGCCTTCTGCAATCATATTCATTTCCAGCTGTGCGGATTGTACAGAGTATCCTTTACCAATCATATTTCCAAAGGTCCGGTTCCGGCTGTACAAGGAGTAACTTGTTACCAGCAAATCACCCAGATAAACCGATGAAGTATAGAGCCTGTAAAGATCTTCACCTGTCAGACCCGTATTCAGTGAAGTGGCTTTCTGAAGAAATAACCCCATCTCACGTGCACAGTTGGCAATGAACACACTAAGGAAATTATCTCCGTATTCCAGACCATGGGCAATACCGGCACCCAGCGCGTAGATGTTTTTCATGATGGCCGCATACTGCCCCCCGTATACATCGGCATTGACCACCGTGTTGATATAACTGTTTGCAAACAATCCTGCTATCCGCTCCGCCAGCGGAAGATCCGTTCCTGAAAAAGTCAGGTAAGACAGGCGCTCGGAAGCTACTTCCTCAGCATGACAGGGACCCATAAGGGATATGTATGACGAAAGCGGGAAAGAGAATTTTTCCTGAAGAAAATCATTTAGCAGCTGAAAGCGTCCTGGAACCATCCCCTTGACGGCTGATACCACCTTTTTCATACAAAGCGCTGCAGGATCTACACCGGCAAAAACTTCTTCCATATAAGCAGATGGTACCGCCACCACCACAATATCCGACGCGCTGATCACTTCCTCCGGCAATAGACGGACATCGAGCAGACTGGTATCAAACTGCACGGATGATAAGTATTGCGGATTGTGTCGCCGGCGAAAAAGATGTTCTCTGATTCGCTCATTGCGGACACCCCAGCAAACCCGGTGTCCATTATCGGTCAGTATTTTTACCTGTGCGGTACCCCAGCTTCCACTTCCAATTACGCCAATCGTCATAGTTGTATAAAAGTCGTAAATTTACAACTCAAACAGATTATCTTCTACTGAAGATATCAAAACATTGAAGTTCAATGTTTTAATTCTCAAAGCCCCCACCCTCTGAAACACAGGCGGGCACTCGTTTTGCCCAAAAAAGGTAGAAACAGTTGCCATCCGCCTGCTGAAGACTGTTTTACAGAACAAATTATGCAGAACTTATTCAGATAGCATACTGCTAAAATAAGTAGAATTTAAGATTTATGTTGCAGCCTGTTGACTATACGCCATCTGTTATGTATTTTTACTATACACTTCTATTCAGAGATTCTTTATCTGAGAAACCATTTATTTTCCAAGTCCGGACAAAACCCCGAAAACTATCCTGTGCTTATCTCACTGTCATGTTAATCAATGACCTGGATAGATATTCTATTGTAAATGGTTAATGTCAACCCTAGATGAAAAAAAGAAAACTGCTTAGGAAAAAAATTACCTCCAGATGGATCATTTTCGTACTTGAACAGATCCTCCTGATGGTCGCTCTCGGTGCCTCTTATTTTGTTGGATCGCTGATCACAGATCATAACATCAGTACCCAGTCACTGATCATGCTGCTGGCAATGAACACATTGCTATCAGGATTGGGTATGCTTTTGTACAAAACACATTCAGGTATCATCCGGTATTCGGAAATTAAAGATATCTCTACGGTTCTCCGTTTTACTGCTTATCAGATGATAGGCTGGCTGATACTGGCGTACTTCTTTTCCTCTCATTTTCATACCAACCGGATCGGTGTTGCCATTGTTCTACTGAACTTCGGACTGGCAAGCACTTTTATGATTGCCTTCCGCCTTCTTGTAAAAGAAGTATATGGGATGGGTTTCAAAGGCGGTATGGACAAGAACCGGGTTCTCATTTACGGAGCAGGTAATAAGGGAAGGGCCGTAAAGAAAGCACTTTCATATGACCATAAAGGAGACCGCCAGGTGGTTGGCTTCATTGAAGACGATCAGAATAAGATCGGAAAACAAATTGCCGGTAAAATGATCTTCAGCGGTCATGAAGAAAACCTGCCTGTTTTGTTTGCCAAATACCAGATCAACAAACTGATCATTGCGGCAAGCCTTCCAAAAGAAAAGATATCTCTTCTCACAAGTCTTTGTGCTGAAATGGGGATTAGCATCCAAACGCTGCCTCCATTACAAAACTGGATCAACGGTGAATTGCAGATCAACCAGTTACACAATCTTCGCATCGAAGAACTTCTGGGAAGAGATGAAATAAATATCCTGAACGAGAACAGTGTTTCTGAATTCAGTGACGCAGTGGTACTGGTAACAGGTGCAGCCGGAAGCATTGGCTCAGAAATCTGCCGTCAATTATCCAAATTCCCAATTCAAAAGCTGATTCTACTAGATCAATCCGAAACCGGTCTTCATGAAATGTCTGTAGAACTGGCTGAATATTCCAGCCGTTTCGAAATAGTAATCGAACTGGCTAGCATACGTGAAGAAATAAGAATAGAGAGCATCTACAGAAAACACAGACCAGACTTTGTGTTCCATGCAGCTGCTTACAAACACGTTCCTATTCTCGAGAAATTCCCTGAAGAAGTTGTTCATACAAACGTTAAGGGAACCCGTATCCTCGCAGATCTGGCAATACGTTACGAAGTAAAGAAATTTGTAATGATCTCCACCGATAAGGCAGTCAATCCGACCAACCTTATGGGTGCCTGCAAGCGCATTGCAGAGTTGTACGTTCAAACGCTGCAAAACCAGAATGCTACCCAGTTCATCACTACCCGATTTGGAAATGTACTTGGCTCCAATGGTTCCGTGGTACCTCTCTTCAAAAAACAACTGGAAGCCGGCGGACCAATAACCGTAACACATCCGGATATCACCCGGTATTTCATGACCATACCGGAAGCAAGTAAGCTGGTACTGGAAGCCGCTGTAATGGGCCAGGGCAATGAAATCTTTGTATTCGATATGGGCAATCCGGTTAAGATCGTTGATCTGGCCCGCAAAATGATCGAATTATCCGGAAAGCGTCCGGGCAAAGATGTGGAAATCGTTTTCACGGGTTTACGCCCTGGTGAAAAAATGTATGAAGAACTGTTCACCGACAAAGAAAATCTTACCGAAACACATCATCAAAAAATTCTCAAAGCCAAGAAAAGCGATGTAGACAGTATTGCACTTACAAAAAAGATTGATTCGCTGATCTATGAACTGGAAGTAGGAAATATTGATGCATTAGCCCGTCTTATCCGTAACATTGTACCGGAATTTGTTTCGGAAAAAGCAGCCGCACCCTTCCCCGTTAAAATTCTTTACACAAACCGTCCAGTTCAGGAAACTATCCTCCCCGAAAGTGGCTCATTGAGCAATATCCTAAACTAAACAGGATTAGGCACAACATTCTATTCTATCTGACGTTATAAAAAACAAGAATAATAAGCATGAAACAAATTCGATGCTTGTTATTCTTGTTTTATACCTGAATACGCCTATTTTTGTGTCGTTACTTATGTGTTTCCCCCCTGAGAATCAACCCTAATCATGTTAAAAAAATGGTATGTGTGGATTCGCAGGATCAATCAGCCTGACTGCTGATAACGATCATCTGATCAAAAAAACTGGTCAAACGATATCTCATCGTGGCCCTGATTTTACCGGCTATTATTCCGATACGCTGGCTTCTTTTGTCCACAACAGGCTCAGTCTTGTGGATGTATCCGTTAACGGCAATCAGCCTTTCACTGATGACCAGTATGTTTTACTGTTCAACGGGGAATTATATAACCATCGGGAATTGAAAGCCACACATCTTGGAGATGTACCTTTTCATTCCAGCTCTGATACTGAAACTCTTTTCCACTTGCTTCGCAGAAAAGGAGTACATAAAACCGCTGGTTTACTAAAAGGGATGTTTTCATTTGCCTGGTATGAAAAGCAGACTGGGAGATTGTTCCTTTGCAGGGATCGACTGGGTATTAAACCTTTGTTCTATTCTAAAATTGGGGAAAGCTTTATTTTTTGCTCTGAACTGAAAGGGATCACTTCCAATTTCCCAACTCGTTTGGACCAGCTCAAAATTCAGCGGGCTGCTCTGGGAGAATTTGAATATACCCGAAAATACACTGCTTTTGAGGATGTTTTCCAGGTTGAACCTGGCACGATTCTCTCCTACGATCCACACCAGGATCAAACATCCATTAGCACTTATTTCAGAATCAAAGATCTGGTAGATAAAAACTACTACGACGAACTTCATCGGATGCCTGCACCAGAGGTGATGGAAGAATTTCACCGACTTTTCTATAAAAGCGTGGAATCCATGATGATGAGTGATGTGGGTATGGGCGTTATGACCAGCGGAGGCCTTGACTCCTCTATCATTGCAGCCATGGCCTCAAAAATGGAGTCGGTAGAACTTTTCACGGCCAATACAGTAGGTAGGTTTTCGGAACTCCACTATGCAGAAAAAGTGGCAAAGATCGTTGGACGCCCCCTGCATGTGTACGATTTCCAACCTGAACAACTGCTGACCGAACTCGGAGAATCAACCTGGTACTATGAAAGTCCTATTGTGGTTCATTCCCATTCTATGGCATTCCAGGGCGTTGCCGGACTAACCCGGGAAAAACAAATCAAATGTGTACTGACCGGTGAAGGATCTGATGAACTTTTCCTTGGCTACCCACGCTTGCTCACCCGCAACTGGGACAAACTGATCAATCTTCCCTTCACCCTCACTACTGCCCTGTACAGCAAGGTCCCTGGCCTTACCCGCTACCTCAATCTCAAAAAGGTCAATTACGATCGTGATTTACTTAATATGCCATTTGGCTATGAAAGCAGGCAAAACGAGGAAGAATACCACGAAGCTTATTCATTTGTAAACGATAAACTGTTGAGATCCCATCATTTCATCTCACTTGAAATGCTCGGCAGAAGCCTGCATTCACTGCTATGGAGGAACGACAGAATGGGGATGATGCAGAGTATTGAAGCACGCTTTCCCTTCCTGGATGAAAATATTCTTCGATTCGCTGCCAACCTGCCTATAAAGTATAAAATAGGTAAAACATGGCATCTGCACAACTATAAACACCCATTCCTGATCGATAAATATATAGTTCGCAAGGCTACCCAGAAATACCTGCCAACAGAACTGGCTATGCGGACCAAAATTGGATTTAGCCACTATGGCTACCAGTTTGTAACGTATAAAAACGGATTTTTCCGGGATGGATTTCTCACCAGTCTTCTGCAATTAGACAAAAAAGCTACCGATCTTCTGGAGAATACAAAAGATCCTTACTTCAAAGCAAAACTTGCAGCAGTTGAAGTATGGGGCAGACTTTATGACCTGAAACAACCTATATCAGATGTTTCAGGCCACATAGTCCAAAATGCAGAAATAAACGTTAAATAGAAAGCTGAAGCAAAACATTCACAATCCGAACAGCGGTTTGTCCATCCCATAAAGGAGGAATAGCGCTGCTCTTCCATACCCCCTGTCGGATCTTATTCAGACAGTCTTTCAGTTTATCCAGATCATCACCAATAAGTTCATTAGAACCAATGGTACAGGTCTCCGGACGCTCGGTTGTATTCCGTAACGTTAGACAGGGAACACCTAAAACAGTAGCTTCTTCCGTTATACCACCCGAATCGGTTATTACAGCCTTTGCATTCTTTACCAGATAAATAAATTCTTTATAAGACAGCGGATCAGTAGTGATCAGTCCGCTGATATCCGGACAATGCTCATCCATAATTTTTCTTGTACGGGGATGAACCGGGAAAACAACCGGAGCACCGCCCACAGTTGTGGTAATGGCTTCCAGCAGCGCTTTCAGCTTTTCAGGGTTATCCACATTGGATGGTCTATGCAGTGTAAGTACAAAAAAGTCTTTCTCCCGCAGTCCATTCTGCTTCCATACATCCGGCTGGATCAACCCGTCCAGATGCTTGTACAACGTATCAATCATGGTATTACCCACAAAAAATATACGTTCATCCGAAACACCAGAATACCGCAGATGCTGATTGGCAACCTCCGAGGTAGTGAAGAAATAATTGGTTATACTATCCGTTACCAACCGGTTAATCTCCTCCGGCATCGTCCAGTCTCCACTTCGGATCCCGGCTTCCACATGCGCTACTTTCGTATGCATTTTCTGCGCGGTGATGGCACAGGCCATGGTGCTGGTTACATCCCCCACTACAATTACCAGATCAGCAGGATGCTGCTGCAGCTCCTTTTCAAAACCCATCATGATAGCTGCTGTCTGTTCTGCCTGAGAACCGCCACCGGCACCAAGATTTACATCCGGCTCGGGAATATCGAGTTGTTTGAAAAAAACATCTGACATTTTATGATCAAAATGCTGTCCGGTATGTACCAGACGATAGGCTATTTTAGCACCGGCTGCCTGTCGTTTTTTTAACTCATGAAGGATGGGCGCAATTTTCATGAAGTTCGGCCTTGCGCCGGCAATCAGGGTAATATTTTTCATACATGTTTAGTTTGAGTATCCCGGTTTGTCCGGTTATAAATAGATCGTTTTAACAAAATATAGCCTATTCCCATGCCAAAGAGGATAAGGGCAACAGATTGAATACGTATAGCATACTCCCACACACACATATTCAAAATACTCTGCAAGCCTGCATACATAAAAGCAACCTGTAAATGCGGGATTCTTCGCTCATTGGCCAGCAACTGATACAGATGCATCCGATGTGGTTCAAAAATATTCTGACGGAGATACAGTCGCTGAAGGATCGTACATACACTATCCACACCATATACTGCGAACAATAGCAAATACTCAGCAGGCTGTATCGCTTCTGTATAGACAACCACCGATCCTGTTAGCTGCTGAAGCAGTATGAACAACAGGATATAGGCCAAACCTATACTACCGATATCACCGGCAAAACATTTCGCTACTTTCCTGAAATTAAACAACCCAAAAGCAAGGACCGCCAAAAACAAATAAATAAAAGGAGCCGTCAGCCATTCTGCCGAACTCTCCATATTGGTTAGCATTACAAAAGGAAGTAAAAAACTAAGGGCATAGAAACCCGTGATTCCATTAATTCCATCCATGAAATTAAAGGCGTTGATCGTACCAATGCACACAACCAGTGAGGCAACGACCACCCACCAGGGCCATGTCGTAAATAAACCTAACTCGGCAAAACAGAGAAGAAAAGAAACAATGTGTACAGGAAAGCGAACCGATGCCGGTAACGAGCGGATATCATCAACAAAACTTACAATGGAGAGCATAAGCAGCCCAAGGCTCATCCATGGATAGGGAAATTCATTTACAGCCATATACACCAACCAGGCAATGGGGAAAATGATTCCGCCTCCCCGTACAATCGGCCGGTCATGTGACGAACGGAGGTTCGGCTTGTCAATGATAGCAAATTTTTTTGCCACCCATAGGTATGCCCACTCCAGTCCTGCAAATAGCAGGAGCAATAGAAAAAAAAGGAAAAAACCATTCATATTCATCAGATATCCAGATTGTCTATTACCCGATGCGGTGACCAGCCCCAATCGGTCCGGGCCTTTGCGTCGGTAAATATGAGTTCATTACTGAGTTTGTCCAATCGTGCTGTATGAAAAGGCGATCCGGGAATCCTGTCACCTATCCGTGCCAGCAGCCTTGCCCATTTCATAGGGAGTGCCCGGATATTCCGGTGCAGCTTTCGGGCGATGACCTGGTCCAGTTCACCCACCGAGGGGTGATGACCGTCTGTAAGATTATAGGTCCCGCTTCTTCCAAGTAGTAACGGCAAGGCATCCGCTACATCGGCAGCCCTTACCATAGAACGTCTTGCGCTACCATCCCCTATACGAAAATAATAACCTTTTTGGATAGCTCTCACCATCGCACCGAAATTTCCGGGTGCATCCGGCCCGGTCAATAAGGGAAGTCTGAGTATCAGCAACGGAACACTGTTTTGATGGGCATACTCCTCCAATAGTTTTTCTGCCTGGATTTTAGAAAGGGCATAGGGGGACTGACCGCTTAATGGTTCATCCTCATCAATCATATATCCCGTTTCGAGGCCATAGACTGCTACAGTGCTAATGAATATAATTCCCTTTAGAGATTTGCCTTTAAGTGCCTGAAGCAGTCGCTCTGTACCAACCGTATTGACCCGGAAGAAGGCATCTGCCTCTTCCTGTGTTTTGGGAATCATATGTGCTTTCCCGGCAGCGTGGATCAGATAATCAGGCTGCATGGAGATCAAAGGAGTTTCCCTGGCGATATCACACTTAATTTCACAGCGCTCACTTCTTCCCAGTCGGATTATATCCTGCTCCTGGAATCGCTTAAGAATTGCTCTTCCCAGAAAACCGGAACCTCCTGTTATCAAGATCTTCATGCGCCCTTTATTTTCGATTTGGATGATAAAAAAGCAATCAGTTTCTGAGGCCAGTTTTTATCCATACAGGGCTTCTCAATCAGTACATAGAAGAGAACAGATATTCCAAGAATTACCGGAATAACTACCAGTGCCTGAAGTAAGAAATCAGTGAAATAATTGATACCCAGTGACCAGCCACCGGTAAATTTTACAATGAGATGAAAAAAAGCATAGTGAAGCAGGTAAATGGTATAACACATTCCACCTATCAGATACACAGGAGTCCAGGAGAAGAATCGGTTGAATAACCTTCCTTTAAATGCTGCCAGAAATAATCCCAGTGTGGCCATATTGAACCAAACATTATTCAGGAAATTATTTTGAGGTTTGTACACTAAAAAAAGAAGAAAAACGGAGGCTACTCCTAATATGTCCCACCCAATTTTTTTAGACTCAAAAAAGGAACGATTCAGTAAAAAAAACCACGCAAAAAGAATCCCCATCAGAAAATTGCTGAAATATGCCAGAATTGTGGAAGAAACATGCGGATATACATTAAAGGTTATCGAACGGAACCAGATAGATGCAAGAAAAACCAATAACAGAAAGACATACCGTATATATACATTCCGGATAGCAAAAAGAAGGGCAAAAAAAGCAGGTACCAGCATATAAAACTGGGCCTCTGTTTCCAGACTCCAGGTAACAGGGTTAATGGGTGATGGCGCACCAAAAAGCAGGACGTGCGCATAAACCAGGCCAGCCCAAAAATGAGGTTGCAATTCACCAATACTTGTATCGAAAACTACGTAATGTACGAGTGAGAAGAACAGCAGTGTCACAACAAATGGAGGCTCAAGTCGGGTCAGACGCCGGTAAAAATAATCACCGATGGCTACTTTTTTTCCAAGCTGGAGATAGTACTTCAGAAAAGGCAACGCCAGCACAAAACCACTGATTGCAAAAAAAACTTTCACACCCAGATCCAGCCGGATGATCCACCATGCAGGTGCCCAGATATTGTCTTTCCCGCCCATCACAGAAATAGCCAGATCATCCATCCCTATCTGGCGTGAATAGGCTGTATTCAAATGGAAAAAAACCACTGTTATGATGGCAAAGAATCTTAGTCCGTCAATTTCAGGAATGAAGCTGGTCGACTGCGTAGAACGCTGAAGAAGTTTTTTGAGTGAGATCATTGAACAATAGTTTCAATTTCCAACAACATGCGATCGGCCAGTAATCGCTTGTCAAAATGTGCAGAAGCAACAGACTGGCATCTGCTTTTCATTTCATTTACCTTATCAGCTTCACGATCCAATTCCATCAGGCTGCTTACCAATGCAGCAGGATCATCCGGATCTACGGTAAATCCTACCTGATAGGTATCTACAAAATCCTTCATCCATCCATTAGTGGTCTGAATCACCGGAACGCCTGCCGCCAGTGATTCGTAAAACTTGTTGGGAGACGAGGTGATGAGAACCGGTTTATTGGCAAGAGGTACCAGTGATACCAAAGACTGCTGAACAAAACCTACCAGCTGTCGTTTGGGCATGAGCGGAACAAATACAAGATGCGTAAGACCTTCCCTGTTCTTTCTGTCTATCAACCCTTCCCGCAACTGGCCGTCTCCAATAAGGGCAATCCGGATCCTGCTCCCTTTTTCCTGTAACAGCCTGGCCGCTTCATACATCCACTCCACATTGTTTACTTTACCGATGTTACCGGCATACAGTGCATAGGCTTTTGGCTGAAGCCCATGAGACGCCAGATCTACCTCTTCCACCGGTGTACTGAATAATTCGATGTTGGCTGCATTGGTAATGGAGATGACCGGTGTTCCCTGCCATTTCTGTTCGATCTCCTTCTTCATACCCGGTGATAAGGCAACAATCAGGTCTGCAGACCGGTAGCAGAAACGTTCGAACCAGTACGCCATCTTAATGAGCAGAGGCTGGCGCAGCATATCCATTTCGAT